>JBPCRR010000380.1:0-3799 GCA_050996645.1 Acidimicrobiales bacterium
GTACCCTCAACATCGGCGTTCCTTCCTCGCCGGCGTTCCACCGCCAGCGTTCTCTTCGATTGGTCAAAGAGGAAGGTACGCCGCGCCCCCAGCCAGATGGTGCATCCACAAGTTCTGGTTATAACTCGACGCGGGCAGCGTCTGGCGACCAAGGGCCCCGAGGACGCGCCGTAGTCGGTCCGGTCGCTCGTGGGTCGGTACCACGACCGAGACATCCGGGACAGAGACTGCCGGGCCTGGCTCACGGTCGGTGACCTCGGGGCTGCTCATCGGGCCCCGGTGTACAGCCGCTCCAGGAGCGGGGCGATCGTCTCGTCCCAGTCAAACCGGCGAGCGAACTGCCTGCACGCAACGGCCGTCTCGGGGGCGGCCGCCAACTCGATGCCGCGCCGCGGCGCCACGGCCAGCGACTCGGGATCACCGGGCGCTGCCACGGCACCGGTAAGAGGCGTCACCAACGAAGGCGGCGCGCTGTCGTCCACCACGACGACAACGATGGGCGTGCCGGACGCCAGAGACTCGATGAGGACCAATCCGAAGGAGTCCGAGATCGAGGGCAGCGCTGTCACCCACGCTTTCGCGTACCGCTGACCCTGGTCCTCGGGCGAGCCGAGCGGCAACACCTCGACGAGGTCGCGCGCCGCAGGTGCGGCCGCCAAGGCCACCTCGGAATCCCCCGGTCCGCTCAATTGAACCCCGACCTTCGGTTCGTGCTCCGCGAGGATCAACGCCGCGCGTAGGAGATCAGTGAGGCCCTTGCGCGGCTCGCCCATGGCGCCCGAGAACAAGATGGTCGGAAGCGGCTCACGCTCGTCCGCGGGCGCAAACTCGGATAGCCGCACACCTCCCGGGATCAGCTCGCCCTCTCGATCCCAGTCGTCCCGGAGGACCGCAAGCGCGAACTCCGACATACAGCCATAGACGTCGACGGCCGCTACGAGGCGCTCCCTGGTCCACCGGTCAGGTTGAGCGGACCACCCCCAACGCCCAGGGATGCCCATCTCGTCGTAGACCACGCGGTGGCCGCCGAGGGCTCTCGTGCGAACCGCAGCGAGGCAATCCAACGGCATCATCGCGTGCACCACGTCGAAGCGGCCCGTGGCGAGATACGGGAGTATCCGCAAGGCGAACGACCGCTCGTGTCGGATCCGATCGGCGAAGAGCCGGCGGAAACGAACGGTGCGTACCCTGTCCGAAGACGAGGTGCCAGCGGTCGCTCCGGACGTGAGCACCGTCACGGCGTGGCCACGGCCGGCCAACGAGCGCGCTGTTTCTACCACGATTCGCTCTGCGCCCCGCCTGGTCTCGGGCCACGCGCCAGGGGTGGGTGATCGCCACGCGCACGCCGGAACAGTACACGGCCGCTTCGGTGCCCAGACCGGCAGTCCGGGGCCCGGGTGCTGTGACAACCTTGTGGCGTGACCAGGATCCTGGTGTTGTCCAACATGTACCCGCCCCACCACCTGGGGGGTTACGAGCTTTCCTGCCGGGACGTGGTGGATCGGTGGCGTTCCGCGGCACATGAGGTCACGGTCCTCACTAGCACTATGACCGTCCCAGGCGTAGGAGATGGCGACCCCGAGCACGTGCATCGTGAGTTGGACATCTTCCTGCGCGACGGCGAACTTTGGAGCCCCTCCCTCCCGCGCCGCCGACGCGTCGAGGAAGGAAATGAGGGCACCCTGCGCCGCCACCTCGACCGGGGATTCGACGTGGTGTCGATCTGGCACATGGGAGCGATGTCAGCCGGGCTTCTGGGCCTGCTCGTGGCCTCGGGGGTGCCGTTGGTGTTCGTGGTGTGCGACGACTGGCCGACCTACGCAGTCAAGCTCGACCCATGGATGCGGCTGTGGCGGGGGCGTCCTCGCCTCGGGCGCGTCGTCGCACGGCTGTCCTCGCTTCAGACCTCGGTGCCCGATCTGGACCGCGCAGGCACGTTCCTCTTTGTCAGCGACAACACCCGTCAGCGCTGCATGGAGATGTCACCGTGGTCGTTTCCCGACAGCACCGTCACCTATAGCGGCATAGATCACGCCGACTTTCCGGTCTCTGCAGCGGCGCCCGTTCGCCCGTGGCGCGGTCGGCTGTTGACCGTTGGCCGCCTGGACCACCGAAAGGGCTTCGAGACAGCGCTGCGCGCGCTGCCCCTGCTTCCCGGCGCCACGCTCGAGGTTCTGTACTCCGCCCCGGGCTCCTACCTTGCCACGCTCGAGGCGCTGAGCCACGACCTCGGGGTCGCCGACCGGGTGAGCTACGGGGTCGCCGAGCGCTCCAACCTCAGGGAGCGGTACGAGGAGGCGGACGTGTTCCTCTTCCCATCCGAGTGGGACGAGCCCTTTGGCTTGGTGCCGGTAGAAGCGATGGCTTGCGCAACGCCGGTCGTGGCCACGGCGCGCGGCGGCTCGGCTGAGTTCCTCGTTGACGAAAGGAACTGCTTGAAGATGGAGTCGGGCGACCCCGCGTCGCTCGCGAGCGCCGTTCGCCGCCTGGCGAATGACGAGGCGCTTCGCAGCCGGTTGATCACCGGCGGGTTGGACACCGCCACTGCGCTCAGCGTTGACTCCCTTGCCGACACCCTGGAGCGCTGGCATCTCGCCGCCGCCCACCGCTTCGAGTCGGGGCGCCCAGAGCATCGCCGCATCCTGTCGAGCGGAGTCCGGTGACCTGACGTGGTCATTGGCTTGGCGCCGGCATCGGTCGGCCCGCCCACCAGGACCCGGCCAGCTAGATTGATCGGGTGGCCGCGTTGAGGTTGTACCAGGATCAGCGCGGCACAGCCGATGACTCAGAGCCCCGCCAGGAGGACGTGTCGCTCCCTCACGGCCACCACCGTGGGAGCTGAGCGCTCTAACGAGATCGCCGGGCTCGTAGTGACGCCGCTTCGCCGAATCCCCGACGAGCGCGGTGCCGTGTTCCACATGCTGCGAGACGACAGTCCTGTCTTCGAGCGCTTCGGGGAGATCTATTTCTCGACCGTGTATCCCGGCACAATCAAGGCATGGCACCTCCACACCGAGATGACCCTCAACTACGCCGTGCCAGTGGGGATGATCAAGTTGGTCTGCTACGACGACCGGCCCGACTCCCCAACCCGCGGGCGTCTCTGCGAACTCCACGTCGGTGAGCTCAACTACTGCCTGGTGACGATCCCGCCCTTGGTGTGGAACGGGTTCAAGGGCGAAGCCACGGAGCCTGCGCTAGTTGCGAACTGCGCGACGGTGCACCACTCCCCCGACGAGATCCGACGCCTCGATCCCTTCTCGGAGCAGATCCCCTACGACTGGGCGCTTCAGCATGGCTAAGCCGGCACCGGCGCTCCTCGAGGTCACCGACCGTCCCGACGGCCGACGCGCCTGGTGGGCTGACCTCCGCAGTCACGCCGGCGTGCTGGTGATCCTGGCTCGAAAGGACTTCCAGACTCGCTACAAGAGGGCATCTCTCGGAGTCATCTGGGCGGTCGCCATGCCGCTGATCCAGGCTTCGATCATGGCCGTCGTGTTCTCCCGCGTGCTACGTGCGGGCGGAGGGCCGGGCTACTCGGTCTACGTGATGGGCGGGATCATCGCGTTCTCCTACTTCAGCTTGGTGCTCAACTCCGGCGTCACCGCCATCGTCGACAACGCCTCTCTCACCGACAAGGTGTGGTTCCCCCGTGTGCTGCTCGTGGTGGTGCCGATGCTGTCGAACTTGGTGGGTCTGGCGGTCACCCTGATCGTGCTGGTGGCCGCGATGCCGCTCCTCGGGGTCTCCTACAGCCTCCGTCTCGTGCTACTGCTCCCGGCAGCTCTGCTCCTCATCA
>JBPCRR010000059.1:0-3278 GCA_050996645.1 Acidimicrobiales bacterium
TCCGCCCGCGAGAGGTCGAAGTACCTGCCGTAGATGAGCAGGTTCTCCCTCACGCTCAACTCGAGGTCGAGGTTGTCCTCCTGGGGGACCACCCCCAGCCGCCCCCTGATCCTGGCGCCGTCGTGACCGGGGTCCAACCCGAGCACGCTGAGTCGCCCTGACGTGGGCGGCGACACGCAGGCGATCATCTTCATGGTGGAGCTCTTGCCCGCGCCGTTGGGGCCGAGGAACCCGAAGGACTCACCGTGGGCCACGTCGAAGTCGATGTCGTCGACCGCGCGAAACGCCCCGAACTCTTTGACCAGGTGGCGGGCGCGGATCAGCGGCTCACCTGGCATCTTCAGGTTCTACCGCAGCCCGGTGGCGGGGCGCGGTGGTTTTTCACCACCTCAGGCGGAGCGCAGGGCGGTGATCGGGCGTGGCCGTTGCTGGGCCTGCTCCCACGCCGAGGCGCAAGCCGTGGAGCAGAACCGGTTGACGGTGCCGTCCGGACCGAAGCGGGTGGCCAGGCCCGGCATCTCGGGAAGGACCAGGCCGCAGTGGGCGTCGGTCACGGTGGCCTCTGAGGCCCCGATGGACAGCACGCACGCTTCCAGCGGGCGGTCGAAGCCCTGCGCGGTGTAGGAGTGGGCGTCTGTTGTGGCGACCCACCGGGGCACCCTGCTCGACACCTCCCGGGTGGCGAGGGTCTGGCCGGGCAGGGCCGCGTCGCACAGGCGCGACGCCACGTTTGGCGCCCGCCCGATGTAGTCGTCGCCCTCGAACATGATGACCGCCCCCTGAGCCAAGCCGGCCCGAATGGGCAGTGGCAGGGCCTGCGGCTCGCCGCGCGCCGACACCTCGAGCACCGTCGCCACCACGGCCTCTGGGTCGGCGGCCGCCAGCATGGCGCCGTCGCCGAGCCACTTCGCCAGGCGGACCCCCCGGCGGGCCGCGATCTCGCGCAGCGTCGCGCGAAAGTTGGCGAGGACCGCGACGGTGTGCTCATCGCCGTAGGTCTCGGTGAAGGCCGTGAAACCGCAGAGGTCCACGAAACCGAAGCAACGTTCGACACGCATCGGGCTCAGCTCATCTCGGGGGGATCGTCGGGGGTGGCGCTGCCACCCGGCGGTTCTCTACGCGATGCGGCCGTTAGGGCCGGCTGGCCAGCACGAATTGGCCGTACAGCGGTACGACCCGCACGTTGGCGCCGGTATAGGGTGCTTCCACTATCTGGCCGTTGCCAATGTACATGGCCATATGCTCACCGGGGTTGGCGAAGAAAACGAGGTCACCGGGTTGCACGGCTGACATGGGGATGTGGGTGGTGCTGGAGTATTGGGCGCCGCTGAAGTGGGGGAGTGATACTCCCGCGTGGGCCCATGCCCACATGGTGAGCCCAGAGCAGTCGAAGGCGTTGGGTCCCGCGGCACCCCAGACGTACGGATCCCCTACGCGTGACAACGCAGCCGCCACCGCCGCCGACGCACCTTGGCCTGGCGGGGGTGGTGGGTTGTTGGGGAAGCTGCCCTGCGCTTGCGACGCGGCGGCCTGCTCCTGCTGCAATCTCAGGGCAGTCGCCTGGGCAGCGGCGGCGGCCGCTGCAGCCTGCTCGGCCTGGATCCGGGCCACCTCGGTGGCTATGGCGCCGTGCACCTGGCCCTGGGCAGCCTCGACCTGTTGTTGAGCGTTGGCTACCGACTGGCGGTCGGCGACCAGCTTCTGGGCGACCCGCCTGTCCGCAGCCACCTGCGCGGCCAGATTGGCCTGCGCGCTTTGGGCTTGCAAGGAAGCCTGGTGGAACTGGTCCATTGCGTCGGAGCGGTTTGTGGCCAGGGTGTCGACGTACTCGGCGCGAAGCAGGCTGGTGTTGGCGGACGCCAGGTTGCCGGCCACCGAGGCGCCGGCGCCGCCTCGCACGTAGGAGTCCACGGCTTCCTGCCTGAGAGCCGCCCGGGCCCGGTCGGCGTTGGCGCCGGCGGCAGCGGCGGCTGCCGCGGCCTGTGCCACCTTGGCGTCGGTCGACTGCACCTCGAGGGAGGCCTGGTCGTAGGCCTGGGCCAGGGCATCTTCTTGGCGACCGAGGGTTTGGATCTTGTTGTTGAGGGCCTGAGCTTGAGCTCGAAGGTCCGAGAGCTTGTCCGCCGAGGCGCGGGGCGCCAAGGTTACGCCGGTGGCAGCCAGGAAGGTAACAGCGACCATGACTCGCCCCGCGTGCCGTCGGAAATTCCACGTGCACGTAGTCACAACAGGAGGGCAGGTTAGGCGAGACAGGCCCTCGGGTCAAGGAGCCCAGGGCCGGTGGAAGGCTCGCTGGCGGGCGGTCGCGGGGCTGGCCGAGCCCGGTGAGGGGCTAGTTGAGCCGCTCCACGACCATGGCCATGCCCTGGCCACCGCCGACGCACATCGACTCCAGCCCGAAGGCGTGGTCCCCGTCCTCGAGCCCGTTTAGCAGGGTGGCCATGATGCGCGCGCCGGTCATGCCGAAGGGATGGCCGAGCGCGATGGCACCTCCGTGGACGTTGAGCTTGTCCCAGCCGACCCCGAGGTGATGAGCTGCCGGGACCACCTGGGCGGCGAAGGCTTCGTTGATCTCGACCAGGCCGATGTCGTCGATGGTCATGCCCGCACGCGCCAGCACCTGCCGGCAGGCATCGACTGGCCCGAGGCCCATGATCTCGGGGTTGAGGGCGCTCACCGCGCTCGCCACTACGCGAGCAATGGGAGTCACCCCGAGCTCGCGCTCCTTGCTGTCGCTCATCACCACGACCGCAGCGGCGCCGTCGTTGAGAGGGCAGCTGTTGCCGGCGGTGACCTCTCCGTCGGGGCGGAACGCCGGCTTCAAGTTGGCGAGGGCCTCGACGGTGGTGCCGGGGCGAGGACCGTCGTCGGTGGCGACGACCGTGCCGTCGGCGAGGGTGAGGGGACTGATCTCGCGTTCGAAGAACCCATTGGCTTGGGATTCGACGGCGCGCTGCTGGGAGAGGGCTGCGAAGCGGTCCATCTCCTCCCGGGAGACCCCCTCGCGCTCGCGGACGTTCTCGGCGGTCTGGCCCATCGCGATATAGATGTCGGGCAGCCCCGGGGCCGGGGCCCACGGCTCCTCGCCCCCGGCGGAGCGTGTGGTGCTGCGCCCCTGGGCTTCGCGGAACGCCGGGTTGGCGGTCTCGGGCATCCCGTCGGCCATTCCGCGCTCGAAGCGGCTGACCGCTTCCACCCCCGCCGCCACGAAGACATCGCCCTCGCCGGCGCGTATCGCGTGCGCGGCCATCCGGATGGTCTGCAGCGATGACGAGCAG
>JBPCRR010000117.1:0-3803 GCA_050996645.1 Acidimicrobiales bacterium
CCCATCGATAGCTCCATGGCTTGGGCGTAACCGCCCGGGAGCCGGTCGCGGGGGACCCCAACGAAGCGGAGGTTCCTAGCTGAGGCAACGTAGCGATCTACGCGGAGGTTTCTGATGAGTCAACGCGCCCGGTTCCGGATACCGCGGCCGCCGCGCTAGCATGGCGGCGGCCCCTATGGCCGACCGCGGCGCGCGCAGGCCCGTAGGCGGGTGACCGGCTCGCCCCGGCCATCTCTAGCCAGCTCATGTCCAAGTTGTTCCCCGAGTTCCAAGAGGTTTGGTTGCCCACCATCGCACAGCTGGTCCACAAGGGCCGCGAGCAGAAGTCCGAGAAGACCAAGACGCCTGCCCTGCGCGGCGCGCCGCAACGGCGCGGGGTGTGCACGCGGGTGTACACCACGACCCCGAAGGAGCCGAACTCGGCGCTTCGCAAGGTGGCCCGCGTGCGCCTCACCAGTGGGACCGAGGTCACCGCCTATATCCCCGGTGTCGGCCACAACCTCCAGGAGCACTCCATCGTCCTGGTCCGGGGGGGTCGGGTGAAGGACCTGCCCGGCGTCAGGTACAAGATCATCCGCGGCACCCTCGACACCTCGGGCGTGCGCGACCGCAAGCAGGCCCGTAGCCGCTACGGCGCCAAGCGGGGTTAGCCGCCGTGCCCCGCAAAGGCCCCGCGCCCCGCCGCCCGCTGCAGCCCGACCCGATCTACCGCTCGGTGCTCGTGACCCAGTTCGTCAACAAGATCCTCTCGCGCGGCAAGCGCAGCCTGGCCGAGCGGATCGTCTACGACGCACTGATCCAGATCGAGGAAAATACCGGTGCCGAGCCCGTCGGGACCTTGAAGAAGGCGATGGACAACACCCGACCCCAGCTCGAGGTCCGCAGCCGCCGGGTCGGCGGGGCCACGTACCAGGTACCGGTCGAGGTGCCCGCGCCGCGGGCCACGACCCTGTCGATCCGCTGGTTGGTCGGCTACTCCAAGCAGCGCCGCGAGAAGATGATGTCCCAGAAGCTCGCGGCGGAGCTGATGGATGCCGCCAACGGGGTGGGGGCTTCGGTCAAGCGCCGCGAGGACCTGCACAAGATGGCCGAGTCCAACAAGGCATTCGCCCACTACCGCTGGTAACCGACCCTCCCCTGGGTCTTCCGGCGGTCCGTCGCGAGACCCTTTCCCCAACTTTTAAGTGAGCCATGGCTGAATCGACCGCTACCCGACAGATTCCCCTCGCCAAGACCCGGAACATCGGGATCATGGCCCACATCGACGCGGGCAAGACCACCACCACCGAGCGGATCCTCTTCTACACCGGGATCAACTACAAGCTCGGCGAGGTCCACGAGGGCGCCGCCACCATGGACTGGATGATCCAGGAGCAAGAGCGCGGGATCACGATCACCTCCGCCGCGACCACCTGTGAGTGGGAAGGCACCCGGATCAACATCATCGACACGCCCGGCCACGTCGACTTCACCGTGGAGGTTGAGCGGTCGCTGCGTGTGCTCGACGGCGCGGTGGCCGTGTTCGACGCGGTGGCCGGCGTCGAGCCCCAGACCGAGACCGTATGGCGCCAAGCCGACAAGTACGGCGTCCCGCGTATGTGCTTCGTCAACAAGATGGACCGCATCGGCGCGGACTTCTACCGCTGCGTGGACATGATCAAGGACCGTTTGGACGCCACGGTTGCGGTCACCCAGCTCCCCATTGGGGCCGAGAGCGAGTTCCGCGGTGTCGTCGACCTGGTCAACCTCAATGCCCTGGTCTGGCCCGAGGAGGCCAACAAGGGTGAGAAGTACGACGTGGTCGACATCCCGCCGCATCTCTTGGACGAGGCGCAGACCTTCCGCAGCCAGCTGGTCGACACCCTGTCCAACTTCGACGACGTGCTGACCGAGAAGTTCCTCGGCGAGGAGGAGATCACCGCCCAAGACCTGCAGCGCGCCCTGCGGGCGGCCACCATCGCCGGCCAGGTGGTGCCGGTGCTGTGCGGCTCGGTGTTCAAGAACAAGGGTGTGCAGCCGATGCTCGACGCCGTGGTTGCCTACCTGCCCTCGCCGCTCGACATCCCGCCCACCAAAGGCATGGACATGAAGGGCATCGAGGAGCTCGAACGCCGCGCAGACGACGACGAGCCCTTCGCCGCGCTGGCGTTCAAGATCATGGCCGACCAGCACCTCGGCAAGCTCACCTTCGCCCGGATCTACTCGGGCAAGATCGCCCAGGGCGACGGCATCCTCAACTCCACCAAGGACCGCAAGGAGCGCGTCGGGCGCATCATGCAGATGCACGCCAATCACCGTGAGCCGCGCGAGAAGGCCTTTGCCGGCGACATCATCGCCCTGGTCGGCATGAAGCAGACCACGACCGGCGACACCCTTTGCGAACCCGGCCACCCGATCGTCCTCGAGGCGCTGGACTTCCCCGAGCCGGTCATCCACGTCGCCGTGGAGCCCAAGACCAAAAACGACCAGGACAAGCTGTCCAAAGCCCTCCAGTCGCTGTCGGAGGAGGACCCCACCTTCCAGGTCCGAAGCGACGAGGAGACCGGCCAGACCATCATCGGCGGCATGGGCGAGCTCCACCTCGAGGTGCTGGTCGACCGGATGCTGCGGGAGTTCCGGGTGGACGCCAACGTCGGCAAGCCCCAGGTCGCCTACCGCGAGACGATCAAGAACACCGTCGAGAAGGTCGAGACCCGCTACATCCGCCAGACCGGTGGCAAAGGCCAGTACGGACATGTCGTGCTCACCTTGGAGCCGACCGGGCCCGGTGGGGGCTACGAGTTCATCGACAAGATCAGCGGTGGCATCATCCCGAAGGAATACATTCCCTCGGTCGACGCCGGCATCCAGGACGCCATGAGCTCAGGCGTCCTCGCCGGCTACCCGGTGGTCGACATCCGCGCCACGCTCACATACGGCTCCTACCACGACGTGGACTCCTCGGAGATGGCCTTCAAGATCGCGGGCTCCATGTGCTTCAAGAAGGCCTGCCAGCTGGCGCGGCCGGTCCTCCTCGAGCCGATCATGGCCGTCGAGGTGCGCACCCCCGAGGACTACATGGGAGACGTCATCGGTAACATCTCCTCGCGTCGGGGCAAGGTCGAGGGCATGGATCAGTTGGGCAGCACCCACGTGGTTCGCGCCCAAGTCCCGCTGGCCGAGATGTTCGGTTACGCTACCGACCTGCGGTCGCGCACCCAGGGGCGCGCCACCTACAGCATGCAGTTCAACTCGTATCAGGAAGTCCCCGAGTCGGTTTCCAAAGAGATCGTGGCCCGGGTCCGAGGCGAGTAAACCCCAACAGGCGAGATCCCGGCCGTCTAGGCCGGTCTTACAGGAGCGACTTTTCCAATGGCCAAGCAGAAGTTCGAGCGCACCAAGCCACATCTCAACATCGGGACCATGGGCCACGTGGACCATGGCAAGACCACGCTGACCGCGGGGATAACCAAGGTCCTCTCCGAGCGCGACCCGAGCAACACCAGCTTCGTGGCGTTCGACCAGATCGACAAGGCCCCCGAGGAGCGCCAGCGGGGGATCACCATCAACATCTCACACGTCGAGTACCAGACCGACAAGCGCCATTACGCGCACGTCGACATGCCCGGCCACGCCGACTACATCAAGAACATGATCACCGGCGCGGCCCAGGTGGACGGGGCGATCCTCGTGGTCTCCGCCGGCGATGGACCGATGGCCCAGACCCGTGAGCACGTCGTGCTCGCCCGCCAGGTCGGCGTCCCCTCGATCGTGGTGGCGCTCAACAAGGCTGACGTCGTCGACGACGAGGAGCTGCTTGAGCT
>JBPCRR010000171.1:0-16526 GCA_050996645.1 Acidimicrobiales bacterium
GCAGCGCCTGCTGGACGCCCTCGCCGGACACGTCGCGGGTGATCGAGGGGTTCTCGGACTTGCGGGCGATCTTGTCGACCTCGTCGATGTAGATGATCCCCGTCTCGGCCTTCTTGACGTCGTAGTCAGCGGCTTGGATCAGCTTGAGCAGGATGTTCTCGACATCCTCGCCCACGTAGCCGGCCTCGGTGAGGGCGGTGGCGTCGGCGATCGCGAACGGGACGTTGAGCATCCGGGCCAGAGTCTGGGCCAAGAAGGTCTTGCCGCAGCCGGTCGGTCCGAGCAGCAGGATGTTGGACTTCTGCAGCTCGACCTCCGCGTCGGCGTACCCGCCTGCCTGCACCCGCTTGTAATGGTTGTAGACCGCCACGGAGAGGATCTTCTTGGCGCGCTCTTGGCCTATGACGTAGTCGTTGAGAAAGGTGAATATCTCCGAGGGCTTCGGCAGCTCGCCGAACTGCACCTCGGCGCTCTCGGAGAGCTCCTCTTCGATGATGTCGTTGCAGAGGTCGATGCACTCGTCGCAGATGTAGACGCCCGGGCCCGCGATAAGCTTCTTGACCTGCTTTTGGGACTTGCCACAAAAGGAGCACTTGACCAGGTCGCTCGATTCCCCGAACTTTGCCACGACCTCTCCCCCTCCGGTCTCAGGCCACGCCCGCGGCTTGCGGGACTTCGGCCAGCTCTCGTGTGGTTATGACCTCGTCGATGATCCCATAGGCGCACGCCTCGTCGGCGCTCATTATGAAGTCCCGGTCGGTGTCGCGAGCCACGCGCTCGGCCGGCTGGCCGGAGTCGTTGGCGAGCATCAAGTTGAGCAGGTCCCGCATCCGTAGGATCTCCTTGGCCTGGATCTCGATGTCGGCAGCCTGACCCGCGGCGCCGCCGTGGGGCTGGTGGATCAGTATCCTCGCGTGCGGCAAGGCGTAGCGTTTGCCCTTCGTGCCGCCAGCGAGGATGACCGCGGCAGCGGACGCGGCCTGGCCGTAGCAGAACGTCGAGATGTCGTTCTTGACGAACTTCATGGTGTCGTAGACAGCGAACAACGCCGTGATGTCGCCACCGGGCGAGTTCAGGTAGAGGCTGATGTCCTTATCGGCGTTTTTGTACTCGAGGTAAAGGAGCTGCGCGCACACCGCGTTGGCGACGTAGTCGTCAATGGGTGTCCCCAGAAACACGATGTTCTCCTCGAGCATCCGGGAGAATAGGTCGTAGCTCTTCTCGCCGCGGTTGGTCTGCTCGAAGACCCCTGGGATGTGGTACTGAGCGACGGGGTTGATCACGCTGCTCCACTCTCTCCTTGGTCCGAAGGCTGGTCTGGCAGTTCGGGCTGGTCTGGCAGTTCGGGCAGTTCGGGCTGGTCTGGGTTTTCGAGTTGCAGAAGGGCCCGGTCGATGGGTTGGCCGTCGGGGTCGACCACCTCGGCGTGGTCGATCAGCCACTCCAACGCCTTGCCCTTCTTTAGATCCGAGCGTACCGCGGCCATCTGGCCGTTGCGTTCCAACTGTGACCTCAGCTTCTCGGCGCTGCCGTCGTAACGGGTGGCCAAGCGGCCCAGCTGAGCGGCGAGCTCGTCCCCGGTGGGCTCGCGCTGCTCTGCATCGGCGACGGCTCGCAACGCCAGGTCGGCCTTGACCGCAGGCGCCGCCACCGCCCGCAGCTCCGCCACCACCTCGGTCTCGCTCTGACCGGTGGCCTCCAGGTACTGGGCGATGGTGGCACCCTGGGCTTCGAGGCGGTGTCCGAGGTCGTGGGCGCGCCGTTCGACCTCGGCGTCCACCAGCGGCTCGGGGGGCTCGGCGTCGACCAACTCGACCAGCGCGTCGACCACCCCGGTGCGAAGCGCCATGTTGGCCTGGACCTTCTTCATCAGCGTGAGACGCTCGACGACGTCAGCGCGCAACTCTGCGACGGTATCGAACTCGGAGGCTTCGCCAGCCCAGGCGTCGGTGAGCTCGGGAAGGACCTGCTCCTGGACCTCCTTTATGAGCACCTGGAGATCCACTGCGCCGTCGGGCAGGGACGCCTGGAAGGCGAGGATGTCCCCCACCTTCGCCCCGCTCAGGTGCTCGTCGAGCTCAGGAAGCACGCTGCCGCTGCCAAGCTCGTAGAGGAAGTCGTCAGCGCTGAGGCCTCCCACTGCCTCCCCGCCCCGAGAAGCCTGGAGGTCGATGGTCAGGTGGTCGCCGGGCTTCGCCGGCCGCTGCACCACCGCAAGCTTCGCAAAGTTGCGGCGCAGCCGGTCGACCTGGGCGTCTACGTCGGCGTCGGTCACCTCGGGACTGGGCACTTCGACCCGCAGCCCGCCGTAGCCGATCAGTTTGAGCCTGGGCCGCACCTCGACCACGGCGTCGAACGCGATCGGACCCTCCTCCTCGCCGGCGGTGATGTCGATCTCGGGCGGCGCGATGGCGTCGACGTCGTGGTCCCGGAGGGCCTGGCCGTAGTAGTCGGGCAGGGCTTCACGAAGGGCCTCGGCCCTGCCGGACTCCTTGCCGAGCCGGGCCTCCAGGATGCGCCGGGGTGCCTTGCCCGGACGGAAGCCGGGGATGCGCACCTCGCGGGCGATCTTGCGGAACGCGGCGTCGATCGCCTTTTCGAACTCGTTCTCGTCGATCTCTATCGAGAGCTTGACCTTGTTGCCCTCGAGGGGTTCGACGACGGTTTTCATACGGGGCGGCAGTCTACCCGGGACCTGGCCCGATCCCGGGCTCTTGGTGTCGCCCCTCCGCAAGCCAGCGCCTATGCGGTGGCTGCGACCTCGCGAATCTCACAACGTTCGACAGCCGCGCCGACCTGTGGGCTTGCACCTACGCCAAATTGCTCGGCGAAGGTCTGGGCGTGCTCCGTTGTCTCCCAAACCGTCAGCGAGAGCCCGCGGCCGTTCGGGCCGCCGGTGAGCCAGGTGCCGGAGACGAATCCGGGCATAGCGCTGATCGCCGGAACAAGTCGTTCGCGCAGGACAGCGAGCCCCGCCTCCCGCTCGACGTCGCCGACGTTCACCTCGATCAGGACTGCTTGCATGCGGTGGTCCTTTCCCGTCCACAGGGCAGAGCCGTCCTCACCCACCATGCATGGAGCTCGCGGCCAAGGAGGTTGCGGGGACGATGGCAGCCGGCGAAGCTCGCCGCATGGCTGCCATCGTATCCCACACGACCGTTGACTGCGCCGATGCATTCGCGCTCTCGGGGTGGTGGAAGGTGGTGCTTGGTTATGCCGACGTCGAGGGCGACCCGAACCAGCCCGGCGATCACGAGTGCATGATCCGCGATCCCGAAACCGGTCATGGGTTGCTGTTCATCGAGGTGCCCGACGCCGCCGAGGCGAAGCGCCGCTGCGGCAAGAATCGCCTGCACCTCGACCTGCGCCCGCGCAAGGGGACGCGCGATGAGGAGCTCGAGGCGCTTCTGGCTCACGGGGCGACGCCGGTCGCTGACCTCAGAGGGACCCATGGTCCCGGGACCGGTTGGGTGGTCCTCGCCGACCCCGAAGGCAACGAGTTCTGCATTCTGCGCTCGGAGCTCGAAGTCGGAGCGCAAGAGCGGGCGACGGGAATCGAACCCGCGTAGCCAGCTTGGAAGGCTGGAACTCTACCGTTGAGCTACGCCCGCGTGGCGTGCCATCGTAGCGATCTGGCCTCCGTCACCGGAGGTTGCCACCCGAGTCGGGGAGAGGGGATTCGAACCCCCGACCTCCTGCTCCCAAAGCAGGTGCGCTACCGCTGCGCTACTCCCCGGGCTGAGACTGCCGCACGGCAACCATGCTTACGCCGGGCGACCCGCTGTCCAGAGTAAAGCACCCGCCGCGCCCGCTCCCGGCGCCGCCAGGCGGAAGGCATTGGCAGAGAGGTACCCTGGGCCGGCACCGATCCCCAGCACCGCGACGCCTCCGGCGTCGGGGGTATCGGCACACGACGATGCTGAACCTCCCTCACAGGGCTACGCGATGGCTTGCTCCGGTGGCGCTGGGCGCTGCCTTCGTCCTCGCGGGCGCCCCGACACTGGCGGGCGCCGCAGTGGCGCAGCCGACTTGGTCGACGCTGTCGCCGGCCGTCAGCCCCCCACCTCTCAAGGGCGCCGCGGGCGCCTACGACGCCGACACCAAGACGGTGGTGGTATTCGGAGGGGCAAAGGGCGACGGGACGCTGTCGCACGACACCTGGATTTGGGACGGCAGCATGTGGCTCGACGTCCCGTCTGCGCCGCCCGCACGCCGGGGCGCTTCGATGGCGTTCGACCCCACCTTGCACCAGCTTCTCCTCTTCGGCGGCCAGGGCGCCGGCGGCACCCTGCTCAGCGACACGTGGGCCTGGAACGGCGCCGTCTGGGTGCCGATCGTGGCATCGTCGTCGCCCAGTGCCCGCCAGGGGGCTGCCATGGCCCTCGACTCCTCGGGACACCTGGTCCTCTTCGGCGGGACCGGGGTACCACCCGCTCCGCCGGTGCCTTCGACCACCACCACGTCGACCACGCAGCCCACGCCGCCTCCCGGACCCGAGGTCCTCGGCGACACCTGGGTCTGGGACGGCAACGGCTGGCGTTCGCCGCCGACCCCGATCGCCCCGCCGCCTCGCTCGGGCGCGGTGTCGACCTACGACAGCCAACACGCTCAAACCGTGCTGTTCGGCGGATCGTCCAGTCCTGCGGGCGCGACCACCGCCGCCAGCCAGCTCGCCGACACCTGGACATGGAGCGGCGCCGCGTGGACACCGTCCACGCCTCCCACGAACGCGCCGGCGAGGGTGGGCGCAGTTGCGGACTTCGACGCTGACCTGGCCGCCGTGGTGGTCTTCTCGGGGTCCACTGGGACCGCGGTCCTCAACGACACCTGGCAGTGGGACGGAGGCACTTGGGCGCAGGTCCCCGCCGCTACCCCGCCGGCCGCCCGGCAGGGGGCGGTCGGCGCCTACGACGCCGCCAGCAGGCAGTTCGTCGTCTTCGGAGGCGCTACCGGCACCGGGAGTGTTCTCGGCGACACCGTGGTGTTGGCAAGCCATCCGCCGGTGGCGATCTCGCCGCCGACGTCGGTCCCGAGCTCCACGGGCGCGACGACCCGGCCGGCTGTCCAGCCGCCGGCAGGACGTCCCGGGGCAGCCCTGTCGCCGTCCAGCACCGCCCCGACCTCGGCCGCGGGGTCCCGCCCACAGAGCGCCGGCCAAGCGCCGGCGGGGGCGCTGCTTCCCCCGCTCGTGGCCACGTCGCACACGGTTCACCGGGGCGAGTTGGTGGAGCTGAAGGGATCGGGCTTTCAGCCCGGCGCCACCGTCACGGTCACCTTCCACAGCACGCCGGTGGTGGTTGGCAAGACGCTGGCCGACGCGGCGGGCAAGTTCTCCCTGACCGTGGCGGTGCCGGCCACCGCGTCTGCCGGCGAACATCACTTCGAGGCGATCGGCGAAACCACGACCGGCCAGATGGCGACGCTCGTCACGGCGGTGCGGGTGGTGGCCTTCAACGCGCACCCTGGGGCGGCAACGGCGGTCGAGAAGGCGGTGATGGTCGGCGTGGCCATCGGCATCCCCATTGTCACCTGGCTCGTGCTCGGGTTGCTCGAGCGTCGCCGGCGCCCCGCCCCGACGTCCTAGCGGGATCTACGACGCCGGAGCGCGGCGCTCGAGGGTCATGCGATAGAGCGTGCAAACCCGGCGGTCGAACATCGCTCGCGACACCCGGAGGTAGCGCATGTACCGCCGGTAGGTGTCGCGCCCAACGAGCGCGGTCGCCTCGTCCTTGCGGCATTCGAGGCGCCGCTGCCACAGGTGAAGTGTTCGTTCGTAGTGAGCGGCGTCGCTGCGAAGCCCCAGAAAGCGGAAGTGCTCCTCGCCCGCCACGACGATGTCGCTCAACTTGGGAAGCTCGGAGTCGGGAAAGATGTCCTCGCTGAAGAAGGCCGCTATCGGGCCCTCCCGGTCCGATGCGTCCTCGTAGGCGATCGTCTGCAAGCTGAGGCGTCCATCTGGGCGGAGCCACCCGGCGCAACGGTCGAAGAACTCCCCGTAGACCGATCGTCTCTCCGCGTCACTCAAGCCGCGCCGGGTGAAGTGCTCGAAGGCGCCTATGGAGACGATCGCGTCGTATGCCTCCCCCGGTCGATGATCCCGCCAGTCCTCGAGGAGGACCTCCACGCGGGGGTCGCACCAGCCACTAACCGTGTCGGCCTGGTCCGGGCTGAGCGTCAATCCCGTCGCTTTCCCGACCTCCGCCTCGTCGACCAGGTAGCGCAGCATGCTGGCCCAGCCGCAGCCCACGTCCAGCACCCGCCGCGCCCCACGTGCCCGCGCGGACTCGACGTGCCACGCCAGCTTGGCAACCTGCGCCGCCTCCAGGTCGTCGTCGAAGCTCCCGTCGGGCCACAGCGCGCACGAGTAAGCCATGCGCTCGTCGAGCCAGAGCTTGTAGAAGTCCCGCCCGGCGTCGTAGTGGAACTCGATGGACTGCCGAGAAGCTCCGTCGCCCTGCACGGCCCCCTACCCTACGGCGCTCTACATTGACCCCGTGCGCCCCTTCCGCTTCGCCGCCCAGGTCCAGTCCGCCGAGACCCCCGACGCCTGGCGCGAGCTGGCTCGCCGGACCGAGGCCTCCGGCTACTCAACCCTCTACATGCCCGACCACCTCGGGGACCAGTGGGGCCCGCTCGTCGCGTTGACCGCCGCCGCCGAAGCCACGACCGAGCTCAACGTCGGGTCCCTCGTGTTCGACAACGACTACCGACACCCAGTGTTCCTGGCCAAGGAGATCGCCACGCTCGACCTGCTCAGCGGCGGGCGGGTGGAGTTCGGCCTCGGTGCCGGCTGGATGCGCAGTGACTACGACCAGTCGGGCCTCGCCATGGACTCCCCCGGCGTGCGGATCGAGCGAATGGTCGAGGGGCTCCACATCATGAAGGCCCTCTGGCGTGACGGCTCGTGCGACTTCTCCGGTGACCACTACAAGGTCACCGCCGCGCCCGGCCAGCCCAGGCCGCACTCGACGCCGCAGCCGAAGATCGTCATCGGCGGAGGGGGCAGGCGGGTACTAACAATCGCTGGCCGGGAGGCTGACATCGTCGGTTTCAACGCCAAGCTCTCGTCGGGCGAGATCGGGCCGGCCGCGGCGGCAACCGCGGTTGCCTCGGAGTTTCACCGCCGCGTCGACTGGGTGCGCGAGGCCGCAGCCGACCGCTTCGAGTCGTTGGAGCTGCAGTGCATGGCGATCATGTCGATGGTGGTGCCCAACCGCAGTGAGGTCGTCGAGATGCTGGCGCCGGCGTTCGGCCTCGATGCCTCCGTCGTCAACGACATCCCGATAGTGCTCATCGGCACGGTCGACGAGATCTGCGAGGCACTCGTGCGCCGCCGCGACGAGTTCGGCTTCAGCTACTGGGTGGTCTCGGGCGACGCCGCCACCGTCGAGGCGTTCGCCCCGGTCGTGGCCCGCCTGGCCGGTACCTGAGCTCGGGCGGCTGGACCCTACGGCTCCTCGTCGTTGCCGCCGGCTGCCTTCATCTTGTCGTCGATCATGTTGACGACGGTGGGGTCGAGCAGCGTGGTGACGTCTCCTAGGTCCCGGTGCTCCGCCACGTCGCGCAGCAGCCGGCGCATGATCTTGCCGCTTCGGGTCTTCGGCAGCTCTGGCGTGAGCAGGATCTGGCGAGGCTTGGCGATCGGGCCGATCGTCTTTGCCACGGCGTTTCGGAGCTCCTCGACCAACGCAGCTCCCTCTTCGTCGCTCTGGGCGGCCTCGCCCTTGACCGTCACGAAGGCCACGATCGCCTGGCCCGTGGTCGGGTCCGACGCGCCCACAACCGCGGCCTCCGCCACCCGGGAGTCGCCGACGAGGGCGTGCTCCACCTCGGTGGTCGAGATGCGGTGCCCCGATATGTTCATGACGTCGTCGACGCGCCCGAGCAACCAAAGGTCGCCGTCGTCGTCGCGCTTGGCGCCGTCGCCGGCGAAGTAACGGCCCGGGAAGCGCGACAAATAAGTCTCGCGGTAGCGCTCCTCGTCGCCCCAGATGCCCCGCAGCATCCCGGGCCAGGGGGAGGTGAGGAGCAGGTAGCCGCCCTCGCCGTTGCCGACAGAGTTGCCGTCGTTGTCCACGACATCGGCGCTCACCCCTGGGAAGGGGGTCATCGCCGCTCCCGGCTTGGTGGCGGTGATGCCCGGCAGCGGCGTAATCATGATCCCGCCGGTCTCGGTCTGCCACCAGGTGTCCACGATGGGGCAACGGTCGCGGCCGACGTTCTTGCGGTACCACATCCACGCCTCAGGGTTGATCGGCTCGCCGACCGACCCGAGCAGGCGCAGCGACGACAGGTCGTGCGACGCCGGGTGCTCCTCGCCCCACTTCATCAGCGTCCTGATCGTGGTCGGCGCTGTATAGAGGATCGACACTTTGTGGTCTTCGACGATCCGCCACCACCGGTCCCGTCCCCCGGCGTCGGGCGTCCCCTCGTACATGACCGAGGTGACCCCGTTGGCCAGGGGGCCGTACACGATGTAGCTGTGCCCGGTCACCCACCCGACGTCCGCCGCGGTCCAAAAGACGTCGTCCTCGGGCTTGACGTCAAAAACCAGGCGGTGGGTCGTTGAGCAGTGCACGAGGTAGCCGCCCGTGGTGTGCAGGATCCCCTTGGGCTTAGCGGTGGTCCCGCTCGTGTACATGATGTAGAGAGGGTGTTCGGAGTCGAACGCCTCGGCGGCGTGCTCGGTGGCTTGGCGCTCGACCACTTCGTGCCACCAAACGTCGCGGCCCTCGGACCACGCCACCTCTTGGCCGGTTCGACGCACGACCAGAACGTGTCGCACGTCGGGGCAACGCTCCAAAGCCTCGTCCACGTTCGGCTTGAGCGCCGAGGCCGCCCCGCGCCGGTACCCGCCGTCGGCGGTGATCACCACCCGGCAGTCCGCGTCGAGGATCCGCCCGGACAGAGCCTCCGAGGAGAACCCCCCGAAGATCACCGAGTGCGGGGCACCGAGTCGGGCACAGGCGAGCATCGCCACCACGGTCTCGGGGATCATCGGCATGTAGATGGCCACACGATCCCCGGCCTTCAGACCGAGCTCGACTAGGGCGTTGGCGGCCTGGCAGACCATCCTCTGCAAGTCGGAGTAGGTGATGGTGCGGGTGTCCCCCTCGGGCTCGCCCACCCAGTGGTACGCGACGCGATCGCCCTTTCCGTCGGCCACGTGGCGATCGACGCAGTTGACCGCCGCGTTGAGCCGCCCGCCTACGAACCACTTCGCAAACGGCACCTCCCATTGGAGGACCTCGTCCCAGCGCCGCTCCCACTCGAGGGTCTCCGCCTGCTTCGCCCACCAGCCCACCGGGTCGGCCGCGGCCTCCTCATAGATACCGGGCTTGCCGTTCGCCCGCTCGGCGAACTCGGCGGGGGGATCGAAGCGGCGCTCCTCGTGGAGCAGCGCCGACAGGGCGCTGCCGCCCTGGGCGTCACCATGACGTTCGGTGTCGCTCATGGCCGCGCCGGCGTCGAAGTGGTCGTTGTCGCCGGCGGGAGCGCCCTGGGGGCGAGCGGCAGGGTGGGCAAGACCGTCTTCTTGAAGGTCTCGTTGACCACCCCGGCGAACGACGCGTACCAAGCAGCGACGGCCGTGGCGACGCCGACCCACCCGCCGGCCTTGGTGAGACTGGTGGAGTCGTGGAACGCCGCGATGGTCAAGAGCACGAAGGTCGCCGTCAGCAGCACGAACACAAGCGCCACGGATCCCGACACCCTCAGACTGGCCACTGTCATGTACGCAGTAAAGACCGTCCAGCCCAAAAGGAACACCCCGACCGCCACGGAAGCGTCGTCAGGGTTCTTGATCCCTGGGAGAACACTGGTGACCAACACGTAATAAGCGATCCAGAACGCTCCGTAGGAGGAGAAGGCGAGGGCGCCGAAGGTGTTCCCGCGCCTGAACTCCCACATGCCTGCCAGCAGCTGCACGATCCCCCCGTAGGCCAAGGCCAGGGCCAGCGCCGCCTTGCCTCCCGCGCCCCACACGTTCGTGTTGCCGATGCTCAACGCGAACGTTGTCATCGCGAACCCGGCCAGACCGAGCGGGGCAGGATCAGCCACGGCCTGCCACGCCGGCAACCGGGTGTCCGCCCCCTCCAACGGCTCGGACAAACCTGAGGACCCGAACGACACTGGCGCACCTCCTTGTCGGGGGCCGGCCCGGTCAGCGCCGGCCGTGATGTCATTGCTCCGTCCCGGATGGTACCCGCGACCGCGACTTGCGAATCGCCCCAACCCGCGCAAGGCCGGCCCCAACCGGCCGCCGGTCAGCCCAACCAGCTGGGCTGGTCTCAGGTGGCCGGGACCGTGGTGCTCGTTTCCGAGTCGGCCCGCCGCGTCGCTAAGGCACAGGCGATGCAAGCCCTGTCAAGCTCAGGACTCGGTTGCAGGTCGATCTAACTCCCGGCGCCTCAGCACCGGCCTCCCCGGCGTGGCGAGAACAGAGAGCGCCGACCGCGCGGCGGTCGCAGTTAGTACCACGGCGGCACCAGCTTCGACCCCGATGCTCATCTTGGCGAAGGGGGCGTGTAGGGAATCCTTGAAGCCGAACAGTCCGAAGTGGATGCTGAAGGCCAGGCCTGAGAGCGTGCCCGCCGCCATGAGCGCTGCGGAGGCCGCGACCAACCACAGGAACCGGGCCGGTGCGGAAAGCATTGCCATCGCGAGAATCACGCCGCCGACGAAAGTGAAGAGGAACAGCAGGCCGATGACATGGATGTGCTCGTACCCGAAGCCCGGAACAGGCGCAGGTGGATCCAAGCCATCCATACAAGCAAGCCCGCGCCAGCAAGCCGGCCGATTACGAGGCCCGGGCTCGTCGCCCTCGTCGCCCATTCGATCCTTCTCTTTGTCGTCATGGCTGCACACCCTCCAGGATCGATCGTCATTCAGGGCCTGGGGTGGGCCGCCGGAGCAGACTCGCCCCGCCGGTGAAGGACGTTGCGATCAACCCTTTGACTCGTAGCTTGGATTC
Organism: Acidimicrobiales bacterium; assembly: GCA_050996645.1. GTDB lineage: Bacteria > Actinomycetota > Acidimicrobiia > Acidimicrobiales > Palsa-688 > JBPCRR01. Next base: position 10,973 of record JBPCRR010000171.1, read on the forward strand.
GTAGCCGGGACCGGTCGCGGATGGCACAGGTCGACCGCACGAAGCCGGCTGAGCTGGTCTTCGGCCAGGTGACGCCCGTAGGTGCAGCAGAGCCACCTGTAGACCGGGCGCCGTGGGAGCAAAAACCTGGGCCACAGCGTCATCCCGGTCGCCGGGCGCGTCGAGCCGATTCAGCACCTGAGCAGCTCCTGGCTGGCGCCCCACACCTCCGTGTTGCCGCTGCTCAACGCGAGAGTTGTCACCCCCAACCGCATGCGAGGCCCAGCGAGCTAGCCTCGCCGAGGGGACCGGACCGCTCGGGCTTTTTGCGAAGGAGGCACCTGTGAAGATCGGCATCACCGGCGCCAACGTGGGGCCTTTTGCGGAGCGTGACCACGCGATCGCCTTCGCGCGGGCTGCCGAAGCAGCCGGGGTGGAGTCGATATGGACCTTCGAGCACGTGGTCGTGCCTTCGGGATACGAGTCGACCTATCCGTACAGCAGCAGCGGGCGCATGCCAGGGGACGGGCGGGCGCCGATCACCGACCCGCTCGGGTGGATCGCGTTCCTCTCGGCGGTCACTGAACGCGTGCGCTTCGGCACCGGGATCCTCATCCTTCCCGAGCACAACCCAATCGTGCTGGCCAAGCTCGCCGCCACGATCGACCGCCTCTCCGGGGGCAGGCTGATGCTCGGCGTTGGAATCGGTTGGCTGCGCGAGGAGTTCGACGCCCTCGGCGTCCCTTGGGAGCGCCGCGGCGCGAGGACCGACGAGTACGTCGAGGTGCTGCGCCGGCTGTGGACCGAGGAGGAGACGACCTTCGACGGTGAGTTCGTCCACCTCGACAGGGCGCGCTGTCTTCCTCGGCCGGCACAGGCCGCCGGCGTTCCCGTGATGGTCGGGGGCCACACCGAAGCGGCAGCTCGGCGGGCCGGACGGATCGGCGACGGGTTCTTTCCGGCAGCACCACCCGAGCGCGTAGCCGAGCTGGTCACGGTGATGCGTGCCAGCGCCGAGGAGGCGGGCCGCGACCCTGACGCCATCGAGGTCACCTCGGGCGGGACGCAACGCGTGGACACTGAAGCGGTGCGCCGTTACGAGGACCTGGGCGTGAGCCGGGTGGTGGTTGGCGTGCCCACCTACGACCCCGCGGAGATAGAGCGCGCCTTCGGCGAGCTGTACGACTCGGTCATCAGCAAGGTCTCCTGACACCGGGGACGGTGCCCGCCACAGAAGGGCAGGACATTTCGGTCAGGGTGCCTCGGCGTCGGTCGGCGCTCCCGGCAGGAATCGAACCTGCGACCCGCCGCTTAGAAGGCGGCCGCTCTATCCAGCTGAGCTACGGGAGCCTGAACCGCGGTCTCCAGCGTAGGTGACCAGGAGTCCGCCAGCGGTCCCACCGAGCCGGGTTCAACGGGCGTAGGTGTCGATCTCGGTGGCTTTGACCGTCGCCCAGATCGCTCCGCCATCGGCGAGGCGCAGGTCCGCAACGGCCGCGGCGGTGACCTCGGCGGTGAGGGACAACGGCCCGATGAATCGCACGCGCGCCCGGTCGCCGACGACGTGGAGCTCGCTGCATTCCCCGGACCACACGTTGCGCGCGCTGCCTTCGGGTGGCTTGCGGTGCAGGCTGACTGAGCTCGGACGGATGGCCACGAAACACGACCCTTCTGACGAGGTGGCGGTCACGACGGTGGCGCTGCCGGGCAATCGCACGAGCCCGTGGCTGGCGACTCCGGACAGCAGGTTCAAGCCAAGCATTGTCGCTGCCCACGGTGATCGCGGGCGGGCGGTGACCTCGGCCAGGGGGCCCTGCTGAGTTATGCGACCGTGCTCGACCACGACGACGTGATCGGCGAGAGCGGCGGCCTCGACCGGGTCGTGGGTCACGATGAGCCGGGCGCCTCGGTAGCGGAGGAGCTCATTGCGCAGAACCTGACGCAGTTCTGTGCGCGCCGCGGCGTCAACCGAGGCAAGGGGTTCGTCGAGCAGCAGCACTGCTGGCTCGATGGCGAGCGCGCGGGCGAGCGCCACCCGCTGGGCCTGGCCGCCAGAGAGCTGTCTCGGGCGCAGTCCGGCGACTTCGGGGAGACCCACCTGCTCCAGCCAGAAAGCCGCCTTCGCGCGGGCAGTCCCCTTTTTTGCGCCCCTGGCCCGAAGCCCGAAGGCCACGTTCTCCAAGGCGGTCAGCTTCGGGAATAGCCGGTGCTCTTGGAACACAACGCCAAGGCTTCGGTCCTCGGGTGGTACCCGCAGCCCGATCGCGGGATCTTCGACGACTCTTCCCTCGATCTCCACGCGACCCCGCTCGAGGGCCAGCAACCCCGCGAGGGCCCGCACGAGCGTGGTCTTGCCCGCTCCGTTGGGCCCCACGACGGCGACCACGGCCTCGTCCACGCAAAGCTCGAGGTCCAGATCGAGGTCGCCGATCGCCACCCCTACCCGGGCCGCGAGTCTCATGGGGTGCCGAGCCAGCGGTCACGCAACCCGATCAGCACCGCCAGGGACACCGCCAGCAACACCAAGGCGACGGCGACGGCCGTGCCGTCGTGCCCAGATTCGATATTGAGGTAGACCAGCAACGGTGCCGTCTGAGTCGTGCCGGGGAAGTTGCCGGCGAAGGTGATCGTGGCGCCGAACTCACCCAGCGCGCGCGCCCAGGTGAGCGCTGCCCCAGCGGCAAGCGCAGGCGCCACCGCGGGGAGGGTGACCCGGCGGAACCGGTACCAGGGTCTGGCGCCGAGCGTCGCTGCCGCCTCCTCTGCCCGACGGTCCATCGACCGAAAGGCCGCATCCGCGGTCACGATCAGGAACGGCATCGCCACGAAGGCTTCTGCGACTATGGCACCGCTGGTGTTGAACACCAGCCGCCACCCCGTCAGGTCATAGAGCAGGCTGCCTGCAAAACCGCGCCGACCGAACGCGTACAGCAGGGCGATTCCCCCAACGACCGGCGGCAGGACCATGGGGAGCACGACCACGCCCCGCATGAACGCCCTCCCCGGAAAGCTGCGCCTGGCCAGGAGCCACGCAAGAGGAACACCGAGAACCGCCGAAACCCCCAGCGCCCCAAGCGATGTCTCGAACGACAGCCGCAGCGCCGTCAGTGCGTCGCGGCTACTCAGGTCGCTGAGCAAGGAGGTCCAAGGGGCGCGCTGCAGCAGCCCGACTATCGGAAGCGCGACCAGAGCCAGGGCACCAGCGGCCAACGCCGCCGGGGCCAAGGCGAGAGGCGAGCTGGGCGGTCTACCGCCGTGGGAGGAAACCAGCGGCCTCCAGGACCCTCTGCACCTCACCCGAAACGGCCGAGTCGACAAATGCCTGGGCGGCTGTAGGGTTCTTGGTGGACTTGACCACCGCGATCGGATAGGCGATCGCCGGCTGCTCGGCATCTGGGACCCTCACTCCGGTGACCTTGCTACCGGCCACAACGACGTCCGTCACGTACACGACCGTCGCATCGGCCTCTCCTGAGGTGACTTTGGCCAGAGCCGACTTGACGTCGGTCTCCAACGACCTTGGGACGACGGTTATCTTCTCGTTCGCCAGCACCTGGCGGGTGTAGTCGCCGGCAGGCACACCGGGAGCTTCGAGCACGACGCTTACGCCCGGCTTGGCGAGGTCAGCCAGGCTGGTGATCCCCTTGGGGTTCGATGCTGCAACCACGATCTCGAGCTTGTTGCGAGCGAAGATGACGGGCGTGCCCACCAGGCCGGCCCATACCAGCTTCTGCATGTTCTTGGTGTCCGCCGAGGCGAAGACGTCCGCCGACGCGCCCTGCATGATCTGTGCAACCAAGGTGCTGGAGCCAGCGAAGTTGTAGGCAAGGCTGAGCCCCGGATTGGAGCCGGTCAACACCGTCTTGGCCGCGTTGAAGGCACCGGTCAACGATGCCGCCGCGTACACGTTCAACGAGCCCGTCAGCCCGGCTGTCGTCGCCGTCGTCGACCCCCCCGCTTTGGGCTTCGACGAGGACCCCGAGGAGCACGCCGTCAGTAGGAGGGCGGCAGCAACCACCGAGACCGCGCGACGCAGTTTGAGGTGAGACATCCGAGGACCTTTCATGTTTGAGGAACCTCGACCACGACATTGGTCGACTTGACCGAAGCCACGGCCGCAACTCCTGGCGCCAGCGCGAGCTCGTCTGCCGCCTCGCGGCTCATGAGCGAGACCACACGGTACGGTCCAGCCTGGATCTCGACTTGGGCCATGACCTTGTCTTTTGTCACCTTGGTGACCAAGCCGGGGAAGTGGTTTCGCGCCGACTCGCTGACCAGCAGGGGCGTGGGCGCCTCAGCCCGCTGCGCCGAGAACTTGGCAAGCGCCGCCCCATCAAGCCGACGCCGACCGCCTGGAGTGCGCGCGGCAGGGAGTTGGCCGCTGTCCACCCAGCGCCGGACCGTATCGGGACTGACGCCGAGGAACTGAGCCGCCTGGCCGACGGTGAAGTGGGGCACGGCTCGGACTCTACCTGACGTTTGCGGGCTAACTGCCGACAGTATAGGCGGAATAGGGGGCACTTGAAGGCCTGCGACATCGAATCTGCTGGATTCGAGTTCCGCCAGCGCTGCGACTGCGCGGCTCGAACTGCCGAACGCCGGGGCCTGCACCGTGTGCCAGACTGGTCCCTCCTTGGTGGCCGTAGCTCAGTTGGTTAGAGCGCCAGGTTGTGGCCCTGGAGGTCGGGGGTTCAAGTCCCCTCGGTCACCCCACTTCGGCGGCCATCAGGGCTGTCGGCGGCTACGCTGCCCCCGGCGCGCCTCTAGCTCAACGGCAGAGCAACGGACTCTTAATCCGCAGGTTCTGGGTTCGAATCCCAGGGGGCGCACCAACTGGCCTAGACCCCAACGATTGGCCAGCCAGCCAGGTAGCAGCGGCTTTCGCGCAGGAGAGATCACGCGATATCGCCCACGGTGAGTCCGCGGGGCCCAAGCGCTCGTCAGACCGCGGGGGGAGACGGCTACAACGACACCCGCCTCCAGGCTAATGAGCACCAGGCCTTGGCCAGGCGGCTGGCGCCGAGCGTGTGGGCCAAGAACGTGGACCGCCATGGCGATGCCCACTGCACGAACGTCGCCTTGTGGCCTACCAGGGTGCGGTGATCGGGGCGCCGGGAGAGGTCCAAAGCCAAGGATCCCCGCTATTGCCTCGTGCCGACCTGGACGGTCGCCGTGGAGCCCGCATCGGCAACCCATGCTCCTTTTGCGGGAGTCCATCGCTGCCCGGCAAACGCCACAAAGGCGATGCGGTACTGGTGGGCATGACCGACCAGCCAACCAGCGACCGTCCATCCTCGGCTGGGCGAAACCGCGGAGCCGGCGGCGGGGGGGCCCACTTCGAGGGTCAGAGCCTGGTCCAGTCCGGCCATCGACCCGGAGCTACCTTGGGTTGGGTACCGGCACGCCAGGCCGGCGGGGGCTTCGCCGGTGAGCGCCTCCGCCAGTGCTCGGGCTTCGCTCTCCCATTGGGCGTATGCGTCGGGAGCGGCGCTGTGCTGGACGGCTTGAGCCGCGGCGGTCACGGTCATGTTCTCCCACGCGGAGACGGCCGCGAGGTGTTGGTAAAAGGCCGTGC
>JBPCRR010000244.1:0-3901 GCA_050996645.1 Acidimicrobiales bacterium
ATCTACGACTTCGGCGTCCACCACGACCACATCGTGGTCCCGACGGTCTTCCGCCAGTGGAAGGTCACCGACCTCGAGGGGCTGAGCGCCGAGGGGGAACAAGCCCGCGACCGGCTCCTCGCTTACCTCGTGCGCCTGAAGCGGGTGGCCGACCGCCAGCGGGACCAGCGCGGCTCACAACTGCCGACCCGGCCCACCAGCTGAGCACCGCCGCGCGCTCCGCGCTGCTCTGACTGATCCGCGAAGCGACCCCGCGCCGTAGCACGGTCGTGCCTCCCACGGCGAAGTCCACAGAGCAACGACCCCACGCAGCAATCACAAGGGAAGGCGGAAACGTGGCCCACGATGGGACCACCTCGCCTGATTTGCGCCAGCGGCATGGGACCACTCCAGCGCCAGTTATGGGACCACCCCTGCGCCAGTGATGGGACCACCGTTGGGGTCTACCAACGTCGGCCGAGGCGAACGGTGCGGACCTTACGCCAACCGGCGGACTACTGAGGGCGGTCGGGTCTGGAGGGGTCCGGGACGGCCTCGCCCAGATTGCCAGGCGCACCAGATCAGCGGTATCTGCAGCGGGAGCCGCATCCAGTCCTCGATCTGTGTCGCGAGGTGATGGCCTTGCTGCGCGTTGAGGGCCATTTGGAGGTTGGCGGGCCAGATCGCCACCAGCAACGCCGCTGCCGCGATGCCGGCCCAGCGGCTTCTGCGCCACAGCCCGGCGGCGCAAACCAGCTCGGCAACCCCGCTGACCACCACGAGCGCCGTCTTGGCCGGGAGAAACCCGGGGACGATCCCGATGAAGGTGGCCGGATGAACCAGGTGGATCGCGCCGCTGACGGTGAAGGCCGCGGCCACCACCCACGGAGCTCGCCGACGCCAACGGCCGTCCCCTGCGGGTCGAGAGGACGAAGGTCGCGAGGATACAAAAGGTCCGGCCGCTCCCATCGGTAAGAGCGACCGGACTTTTCGACCGAGGCTTCTAGGCGAAGGCACCGTGGGCCTTCGGAAAGCCGCTACTGTTTAGCCGGAGTAGGCCATGTCCGTCTTCTGGAACACGTCCGGCACGGGGTACTCGCCGAGCACGTAGTGCAGAACCGCCGCGTGCTCCTGGTCTATGATTTGCAAAGCGCCGGCCAGGGTGATCGCATCCTTGTTCTGCAAGGTGGAGACGGCCGACAGGTAGGTGTCAGCGGCGATGGTCTCCAGCATGAGGGCCAACTTGGCCGCTCCGGTCACATCGGTGACTTGCCCAAAGGCGGCGTCAACCTTGGCTTTCAGGTCGGGCGGGGGGGCGCTGACCGCTTGGGCGCCCGCTCCGGTCAGTGCGCTGTTCCACCTGTCAAGAGCGGCTTGATGATTGCTCATGGCCGTCTGGACGAAGTTGGCGACCGCCGGCGGGACAGTGCCGAGCTTGTTGGCCGTGGCCGCGTCCAGCGCCGCTTTGTAGGTGGCGACGGCCAGGACTTCCAGGCTGGCCGCAGTCATCGCCGTCTTGCCATCGCCTGAGGCGGGTGCCGAGGTACCCGGCGTGGACGACCCGGTGGTGTTCGATGAGGGGCTCTTGGAGCTGCTGCCGCAGGCGGCGGCGATGAGGCCGATGCCGGCCACTCCACCCGCCATGAGTACCGACCGGCGACTCAAGGCGCGCTGCGCGATCGATGTGTCGCCGTTCGGGGAATCGGTGTCTTTGCTCATTGCAAGGCTCCTTCGGAGGGCGGGCTGGCCAAGGTGGGTGTGATGATGGGGCCGTCGCTAAAGCTGACGCTTCCGGCCACGGCCGGCAGCTTGCTCGCATCGACCGGGATGGCGATCAGGCTCGGGGCGTTGGCCGCCAGCAGGGCGCCGACGGCGCGCAAGGTGGCCAGGTGCTGGGTTTCTACGCCCATGACGCTGGCCATGATCTGCTTGGACTTGGTATCGCTGAACATCGCCAGATCGTTCAGATAGGTGTCCCGGGCCACCTGTTCGAGGGTTGCCGCCAGCTTGACCACGTCAGCGGGCGTCTTCAAGTTGGGTGTGGCCGCCTGCACCACCGGCAGGTACTTCGGATTCGGGTTGTCCTGGACCTTGCCGCCCAGCGCGGTGGTCTGCGCCTGAAAGGCTTGGCGGTGGGCGTCGTGTTGCATCATCGTGGTCTGGGCGAACTTGAGGACCACCGGGTTGCCGCCGCTGATGAACGGCAGCTTTAGGGCGGCCCCGTACGTGTTGACCGCCAGGCGCTCCAGAGACGATGCGGTCTGCAACATCTGGATATCCAACGGCTGATCGGCAGCGGCCGGCTGCGCCAGCAACGTCGTCAGCGCACCCACCATCGGCACACTGGCCGCGACACCGGCGGCACCAAACCCCAAACGGCGAAGCAGGGCGCGCCGGCCGCTCACGAACTCGGCGATCTGAGCCGGATCCACCGGCTGGTCGCCTCGATCGGCGCGGATGTCAGCCAGGTCGGGCAAGGTAGACTCCACCTGGCCCATCGCGTCCGACTGCAAGTCTTGTGACTCAACGATCAACTCGTTGAGACTCGCTTCATCAATGGGCACGAAACTCTCCTCATTTCGGTGGACAGTAAATTTGCTGCTGAACCTGGGACCGGGGTCTTGGTGCCACTGGGCTGCTGTCTGGGCGATCCACGGAGATGGGCTCCCAGAGGATCGTCCATGCCGCGTTCGACTTCTCTAGTGTTCGTAGCTCCACAGCCTTTTGGATGCCGCGATCGCTGATGGGTCTCGTTCGACTAGTGCGGTGGTGCTGGTAGATGGTCCCGCCCAGGGCGCGCATGATGATGAGCACGCCCAGGCGTTCAGTGCTCACCGCCGCCGGCAAGCCCGCGATGACGTCTCCGGACCCGGCTGGGCAAGTACCCCGGTGCTCAGGACGGCTCCGGCAAGCCGGTCGCATACTCCACCTTGGAACTGGCTCGCTCCGGCGGGGGATGATCGTCCCGCTGCCCGCGTGACGCCGCGGCGCGCGGGCAACGGGGAGCACCCATCCCCCAACCCCACCACAAGCCGCCGGTAACATCCGGCCCGGTTCCCTGCGCCATGTGCACGCTGTGTCGACCAACCGCAGGGGAGGGAGCTTCCCCACATGCCGAGTCATCTGAACGGCGCCGGGCCGGCCAACATGGCATCGGCGCCCGTGTCGTTGGCAACCTCTGAACCCGCCCCCGTGAGCGAGGGGCGCGATGCCCCCCCGGGGCGGGGGCTGCCCCACCGCAGTGAGCTCCCACTGGCCACCCGAACGGTGGTAGACACCTCCGCCGCGTTCGACATAGCGCTGCGAACCTTCACCGCCTCGGTGGTGGCCGCCTCGGCGGCCCTCTTGATGCTAAACCCACGCTTCGCTCGCCGGGAGCGAAACCACCTGGGCTTTTACGCCGAGCTCGCTTCCCACCATGACGCGTCGCTGTCATTTCCGGCGCCTGAGGGCGTGCCCGAGGTGCGCAGGCACAAGGCGGGGCTGTTGTCGTTCCGCTTCAGCGACGGCCACGTCGACGCCGTCCGCTTCGACAGCCCCTTCCAGGCGGTCAACCCGGCAATGAGGAAGCGCTACGCCGGCTTCAAGGGCAACGAGGTTGCGCACGCGCAGCACTGGCGCCACCACGCCGGCCCCCGGCCGACGATCTGCGTCATCCACGGCTTCATGGGCTCGACCTACCTCCTCAACGGGCAATTCTTCTCGCTGCCGTGGTTCTTTCGCGAGGGCTTCGACGTGCTGCTGTTCACTCTCCCGTTCCACGGCCCCCGCCGCGAGCGCGGGTCTCCCTACAGCGGCTACGGCTACTTCGCCCACGGCATGTCGGTCCTCAACGAGGCCATGGCGCACGCGGTGCACGACTTCCGGATGTTCGTCAACTATCTAGAGAGCCAGGGAGTCCCTCAAGTCGGCGTCACCGGGC
>JBPCRR010000249.1:0-5369 GCA_050996645.1 Acidimicrobiales bacterium
TGGCTAGATCTGTGGGTGGCGTGGGTGTTCGACCACCCGTCGATGGACGCTCCCGATGACAAGGGTTCGCATTGGGATTGTTTCGTGGAACACCGCGCAGATGCTCGCCGAGTGCCTGTCATCACTCCCATCTGCTGCGGAGCAGATGGAGGTCGAGGTGGTCGTCGTGGACAACGACTCGGCGGACTCGAGTGCCGACGTCGCCGCCGGCCATGCGGGCGTGACGGTGCTACGAAACCGAGAGAACGTCGGGTATGCCCGGGCGATGAACCGTGCCCTTTCGTCGGTCCCTGAGGGGGACCCTCCCGACGCGTTGGTCGCGTTGAACCCCGACACCGTCCCCCCACCCGGGTCATTGACCGCGTTGGTCGAGACGCTCATGGCTCAGCCTGACGTAGGACTCGTCGCGCCCCGGCTGCTCAATCCCGACGGAGGCCTCCAACACTCGGTGTACCGATTTCCGGCTCCGAGCGTTTCGGCAGCCGCGTGCTTCGTGCCCCTGCGCTTCCAGCACGGCGGGGTGGGCCGCCGCTTCGGCCTGGAGGCGGGCGCCGCCCACGACAGGCGCACCGATATCGACTGGGCCATCGGCGCGGTGCACGTAATCCGCACCGCAGCGCTCGGTGGCGGCCCCGCCTACAACGAGCGCTGGTTCATGTACGCCGAGGACCTTGACCTGTGCTGGCGCCTGGCACAACGAGGATGGCGTCGGGTGCTCGAGCCCCAGGTCGCCGTTAGCCATGTCGGCAACGCGTCCGGAGTCCAGGCATGGGGTGACCTGCGAACTGGCCGCTGGCTCGATGCGACCTATGACTGGTACCGACTCCGCCACGGTCCGAGCCAGACCCGCGTGCTCGCTGCGGTCAACTCCGCCGGCGTGGCGTACCTGCTCGGACCGGTCCTTGCGCGCAAGGCGGCCGGGCGGCCTTTGCAAGACTGGCAGCGGGAGTTGCCGCGTGCATTCACCCACCACCTTCGAGCGTTACTGCGTGGCGGAGGGGTCGCCGGCGCTGCGAGCTGAGGGCTCGGAGGTCGGCGGGGGAACTTCCGCGATCGCCAGGACGACCTGACCGACACCCAGACGCTCGTAGGTGGCTCCGAGGCCGGCGAGTGCTAGTGCCGTGAGCCGGCGCGGAACGATCACGGCTTCGCCCTTCAGTTGTCCGGGCCGGCCGAAGACTCGTTGCGGGCGGGATCTGCCCTTCCACTTGTACAAGCCCAGCGCATCCAGACGGTGGTCGAGCGTCTGCCTCGCCCACAAGAACGTCGGCGTCCGGACGAGCACCGGTCGAAGACCAGCGCGGCGCATCGTGGCCTTGAGTGTCTCGGGGCCGTAGTGGCCGAGGTGCTCGAGCGGCCGCAGGCCCTCCCAACCGGGCCCTGCGTTTCTCCGGTGGAAGCTGCGCCAGTTGGGTACCTCCACCACGACGTGTCCACCGGGCTTGGCCCAACGGCTGAGGGTCCTCAGGAACGACTGAGCGTCGATCATGTGCTCGACGACGTGAAAAGCGCTCACCACGTCGAAGGAGTGCTCGGGGAGGCCCGATCGCTCCAGAAGGTCCGGGATCACCTGGAGGCCCCGTTGTTGGATCGCGTACTCGGCTGATTGGGAGACCGGTTCGACTCCTGTAGTCGTCCAACCACGAGCGCGGGCGACTGCGAGCAGCTCCCCGGTACCGCATCCGACGTCCAAGAAGCTGGCGTTCGGCCCGACCACCTTCTCTATGAGCCGGAGTCGAGTGGCGGCCGCCTGGGCGAGGAACGCCTGGAAGATCGGGTGCATGAGATCGAGCCCGAACGGTGTTTCCCCAAAGAGGTATCCCTCGACGTAGACCTCGGAAGGGTCGGCGTACTGCGGGGCGTAGACGACAGAGCACCTGTCGCATCGCCGGAGCGGCGGGTCTCCGAGGTTCACGGGATGAGAGCGGTCCTCGCCGCAGCCCGGGCAGTTGTGGACCTGGTAGGCGCGCAGCTCTGCGGTCATCGGCTTGCAGCCTCCTCGAGGACGTCGGCCCAGCCGGCCACCGTCGCCTCCCACGTGAACATCTGACTGCGATCGAGACCAGCCCGCGTGAGCCGCTCGGCTAGGCAACGGTCGCGCACCACGGATTCCAAAGCGTCGGCTATGGCCTCGGCGGTGGGTTCGACGATCACCCCGGCTTCGCCCACCACCTCTGGCAGGGACCCGCGATTCGAGACGACGACCGGCGCCCCCGAAGCCATCGCTTCGAGTGCCGCAAAGCCAAAACCCTCGCTCCAGCTGGGAGCGCAGAGCACATCGGCGGCCGCCATGACCGACGCAACCTCGAGGTCAGCGAGTCCTTCGAGCGCGACGACCCGACCGGCGTGTCTGGGGAGGTCCGACGCAGCGACACGCATGAGACAGGTGGAGTCCTTGCGATCAGGAGCAGGTGAGACGACGAGCACGAGGCGATGGTCGACGCCCCGGTCCGCCAGGATTGACATGGCGGCGCGCAGGCCGCTCACGTTCTTGCGGGGGTGGACGGTGGACACAAACAGGACGTAGGGGAGATCTCCCCCCCTTCCGCGCACGAACGCCTCCCCGGATGTACGCCTGGAAGGGTTGAACATCTCGGGATCGACCCCGTGCGGCACCACACGAACCTTCTCCGGGGCCACGCTGTGGGCGGCGATGACTTGCCCCCGTGAGGACTCCGATGGGGTGATGATCATGGAAGCCCCGCGGGCGGAGGCATCGCTTTGCTGCCGGCAGAAGGCGCCGAACTCCGGGTCGAGAAAGTGGTCGCTCTCGGGCTCCATCCAGGGCGCCTCGTGCAGCTGAGCGACGACGGGCTGGCTGACCTCGAGGGGTCCCATGTGCCCGTCGATGAGCCAGACGTCGGGAGCGCGCCGCAGCTGGCGTCCGCGGGGAGGATCGACGATGTCCACCCGGACGCCCAGTCCAACGAGGCCTTCGAGGACCATGCGCCACATCCTGCCGGCGCCCGACGAAGGCGGGTGCTGCCGGATCACGGTGGGCACGGCAACGACCAGCCTGCTCCGCCCCCGGCGAGGGCCGATCACGCCCATACCTTCCACGGCGCGGTCCCTCCGCACCACAGGTCCTCGAGCAGGGCTCTCTCGCGGGGGGTGTCCATCGGCTGCCAGAACCCGTGATGTTCGAAGGCGGTCAGTTGCCCGTCAGCAGCGAGGGCGCTGAGGGGCTCGCGCTCGAGCATGAAGTCGCCTTCGTCGGGGAAGTAACCGGCCAAAGCCTCCCTCTCGAAGACCATGAAGCCCCCGTTGATGGCGCCGGACGTCGTCTGGGGCTTCTCCGCGAACTCGCGCACGAGCCCGCTGTCGTCGATCAGGAGCTCGCCGAAACGGCTGGGCGGTTGCACGGCGGTGATCGTGGCCAGGCAACCCGACGACCGATGGTGACTAAGCAGGGCAGCGATGTCGATGTCGCCGACGCAGTCCCCGTAGGTGACCATGAATGTCTGGCCGTCCAAGCCTGCTGCGGCTCTCTGGACGCGGGTGCCGGTGAGGGCGTCTCGACCCGTCTCGAGGCAGGTGACCTTCCACCCGTCCTCAGGTTGCGGAGTCAGATACTCGATCGTCGCGGGCGAGCCGAGGTCCACGGTGAAGTCTCGAGTGAGTGCGTCGTAGTGGAGGAAGAACCGGCGGATCTGGTCCCCGAGCCAGCCGAGCGCAAGCACGAACGTGCCATGGCCGTGAGCGGCGTAGATCTTCATGATGTGCCAAACGATGGGCCGATCGCCGATTGGCACCAGCGGTTTTGGGATGGTGGGGTCGAACTCGGCGATGCGGGTCCCTCGTCCGCCGCAGAGGATGATCGTCGGCACGGTCATGGTCGGAGCAGCTCTGGTGGCTCGGACCGGTCTGCGATCAGGAGCGACTCATGCCGGGTGAGCTCGGTGCCGGAGGCGGAGATGCTCGCCTCGAGATCGGCATAGCCACCGGAGCCGAGGCGTGGCGCGAGGTACATCACCGCTCCGGTGGGATCGCTCGCCAGCACCCTCCTTCCATAGCGATCAGCCACGGTCAAGCTGAGGCGGTAGCTCCCGCCGCCGAGTCGCGCGTAAAACATGACGTCGACCTCGGTCTCCTCGCCAACCATGAACTGCTGCCAATCCTGACCGATCCTGCTCTGCATCATGTAACACGGTATGCCGTCTTCGGACGTGACGCGGAACACGAAATGAGGACTGTCCACTGGCTCGTTGAACCGGAGTCCGACACGGTAGTGGATCAGGTCCCCGGGCTCAGGGTGATGACTGGCCCGGTCGTCGGCCTCGAGGCGGCGAGAGGTCATCTCCACCGGCAAGCCCGGTTCGACTCCGGCACCTGAGTCCATAGGATCGAGCGCCGCCAGGTCGTGCAGGTCGAGCGAGAGCAGCTCGTGGTGGCGCGCGATGGCGGCCTCGGCGGTGCCGTCGAACGCCAAGCGGCCCCTCCGGATGAGCAGGGCGCGAGGACAGAGCAGACGTATGGCATGCATGGAGTGGCTCACGAAAAGGATCGTGGTTCCTTCGGATTGCAGGTGCCGCATGCGATCGAAGCACTTGAGCTGGAACGCGATGTCGCCCACGGCCAACACCTCATCGACGAGCATCACCTCCGGTTCGACATGGACCGCCACCGAGAAGCCGAGGCGCATGTACATCCCCGATGAGTAGAACTTCACAGGCGTGTCGATGAACTCCTCCAGCTCGGAAAACGCCACGATCTCATCGAAGCGAGCCTGGACCTGCCTCCGGGTGAGCCCCAACAGCATCCCGTTGACGAGCACGTTCTCCCGACCGGACATCTCCTGATGGAAGCCGACTCCGACGCTGATCAAAGGGGCGATCCGTCCCCTGACCCGAACCCGACCCTCTGAGGGCCGGCTGACGCCGGCAAGTATCCGCAGCAAGGTGGTCTTGCCGGCGCCATTGTGGCCGAGTATCCCAAGGGTCTCGCCCGCGGCGAGCTCGAAGCTGAGGTCCCGCAACGCCCAACGCTCGACCTTCTTCACCCGCCGGCCGGGAACTAGAGATCTCAACAACATGCCCTGCTCTTGGAGCTGCCAGTAGCGCTTGCCGACCCCCTCCAGGGCCACGACCGGGGTCACAACAGATCCACGAAGAGGCGGTCGTGGCGACGCTGCGCCTCGGCCCCGACCACGAGCAGCACGGCAGTCGTCGCGACGCTGACGAGCACCGACAGCAACCAGGGACCTCGGGATCCGACGGTGGCGAGGTGGAACATGGCCACGACGCCAGTGAGCGGGTTTAGCTCTGCGGCGAGCTCCAGATGATGCAACAGCCCGACGGGGTAGATGATGGGTGTCGCGTACATCAGGATCATCAGGGCCGCTTGGACGAGGAACTTGACGTCCCGGAAGT
>JBPCRR010000018.1:0-4348 GCA_050996645.1 Acidimicrobiales bacterium
CGCCTGTTCCTGTTGACGCTGGCGGTCGCCGACGACGTGGCGTCGCTGGTGCTGCTCGTAGGGTTCTCTGCGGGTCAGGTCCGTGCGGGTTGGCTGGTCGCGGCCGTAGCGGCCACCGCGATCAGCCTGGTCGTTGGGAGGCTGCCGCCGCTCGGCAGGGTGGGGAACGTCTTGACGCCCACCGTGTTCTGCCTGACAGCGGGCGCGCTGGCATGGTGGGCACTGATCGAGGGGGGCGTTGAGGCGGCGGTGATCGGGGCGGTGGTGCCGCTGGGTTTGCCGCGGGCGGCCCGCCGCCAGGCCACTCCGCTGCAGACCCGCAAGGTGGAACAACACCTCGGTGCCGGCGTCAACACGCTCGTGTTGCCTGTCTTCGCCCTCGCCAACGGCGGCCTCGCTCTGAGGGCCTCTGTGCTCACCGCCCCCGGAGCGCTCCGAGTCATGGCGGCCGTGGCCGCCGCGCGCGTAGTGGGCAAGCCCCTCGGCATCGTCCTCGGGGCGAGCCTGGCGACTGGACGGGGCTGGCCCCGCCGCGGCGATGACGTGGAGCAAAGCCCGCAACGTGCTGGCGGTCGCTTCGACCCTGGTCTGTCATCCCGGTCACTGATCGGCGGCGGGGCATTGGCCGGCGTCGGCTTCACGGTGCCACTGCTGATGATCCGCACCGTCTTCGGGGACGGCCCGCTGGCGTCGGGCGCGACTCTGGGCCTTCTGGCGGGCTCGGTCCTCGGCGCCATCATCGGGGCGCTCGTGCTGAGGCACGCGAAAGCGCCGCCTGCGGACCAGGGTCCCCGGAGCGTCGCACCCCCGTGACTACCCTCACATGACCGTGAGCACCGCCGCCGAGGAGACCTACGACGCCTCAGCACTGACCGTCCTGGAGGGTCTCGAGGCGGTGCGTGTGCGCCCCGGGATGTACATCGGGTCCACGACCTCGCGAGGGCTGCACCACCTGCTGTGGGAGATGGTCGACAACTCCGTGGACGAGGCGCTCGCCGGTCACGCGCGGCGGATAGTCGTGGAGATGGTTGACGACGAGGTGCTCCAGGTGAGCGACGATGGCCGGGGCATCCCGGTCGACACGCACGCCGGTAGCGGGCAGTCGGGGATCGACCTGGTGTTCACCAAGCTGCACGCGGGCGGGAAGTTCGGGGGCGGTGGCTACAAGGTGTCGGGCGGGCTGCACGGTGTGGGAGCGGCGGTGACCAACGCCTTGTCGAGCTGGCTGGAGGCCGAGGTCCGCAGGGACGGCCACGAGTGGAACGTCCGCTACGAGCGGGGGCGCCCGGTACGGCCGCTGAGCCGGGGCCGGCGGCTCGGCAAGGCGGACGACACGGGCACGACCGTGCGGTGGCGGTGGGACCCCGACATCTTCGATCCCGACGCGCGCTACTCCCACACCGCCGTCGAACAGCGCCTGCGGGAGAAGGCGTACCTGGTGCGCGGGCTGCGCTTCGTCCTCAGATGGCCGGGTCGCGAGGACCAAGAGTTCCACTCCGAGAACGGCATTGCGGACGATGTCCGGGAAATGGACGCGACCGGCGAGCGCGCTCCAGTGCATCCCCACGTCGTGCACCTGGCCAACGACGAGTTGGAGGTGGCCCTTCAATGGACGGAATGGAATGGCAGAACCGACGAGACCGAGAGGGTGTCTTCGTTTGCCAACGTCATCGCCACGATCGACGGGGGCACACACGTTGAGGGCCTGCGCGCCGCGCTCACCAACGCGCTCAACCGCTACGCGTGGGAAACCGGCAGGCTCAAACAGGACAAGAAGGAGTCGTTCCACCCGAAGGACATCTGGGAGGGCCTGACCGCCGCGGTGTCGATCAAGCTGACCAACCCCCAGTTCGAGGGCCAGACCAAAGCGAAGCTCAACAACGCCGAGGCGCGCTCGCTCGTGCAGTCCTTCGTCTACGCAAGCCTCGGCGAGTGGCTCCGCACCCCGCAGTACAAAAAGGATGCGGACGCGATCATCGCCCGCTGCCTGGAGGGACGGGACTCCCGCCTGGCGCGCAGCCGCGCCGACTCGAAGCGCAAGAGGAGCGTCTTCGACGACTCCCCGCTCCCGGGCAAGCTGGAGGACTGCTTGGAGTCGCGACCGACCGAAGACCGCGAGCTGTTCATCGTCGAGGGGGACTCGGCACTCGGAACCGCCGGCGACGCGCGCGACAAGCACTTCCAGGCGGTAATGCCGGTGCGGGGCAAGGTTCTCAACGTGCTCGGCGCCAGCAACGACAAGGTGTGGGCCAACAGGGAGATCGAGTCGATCCTCGTCGCAATGGGCGGCCACAAGGAGGCGCTCGGCAAGCGGGTCGTCGCGTCGTTGGCTGCCGCCGAGCGTCGCTACGGGAAGATCGTCATCCTGACCGATGCCGACACCGACGGAGCCCACATCTGCAACCTGTTGCTCGGGATGTTCCACGAGCTGTTCCCGACACTGGTGGCCGAGGGGCGGGTGTTCGTCGCCCGTCCTCCCCTTTTCAAGATCGACCTCGACGCCAAGGGCGAGAGGTTCACATATGCCTACGACGAGGTCGAGCGGTCGGCGCTGGTCAAAAGACACAACCGCCGCGGCGATGACGTCAGCCGGTTCAAGGGGCTCGGCGAAATGCCCTGGGAGCACCTGCGCTCCACCTGCTTCGACCCTGAGACGCGCAAGCTGCAGCAGGTGACGGTGGAGGACGTCGCGGAGGCGGCCGAAACGCTCAACTTGATCATGGGCAACGGCGCCAACGCGGCCGCCAAGCGAAAGGGCTGGCTGGAAGAGGTCGGGTTGGAGGTGACGAGGTGAGTGGGAAGTGACGAGGTGAGCGGCGACCTGACGCTGTTCTCCCCGCCGCCCGAAGCGGAGGAGCCGGCGTTGCCCCCCGCCCGTTTCGCCTGGTCCGGCGAGACCGTCGACTACTCCGACGCGATGCTCGCGCGGGGCCGCGCGTACGGCTCCTACGTCAACACCAGCCGGGCGCTTCCCGACGTGCGCGACGGGCTCAAGCCGGTGCAGCGGCGGATCATCGTGGCGATGGACGACCTCGGCATCCGGGCGGACCGGCGCTACACGAAGTCGGCCCGCACCGTGGGCCACGTGATCGGCCTGTATCACCCCCATGGCGACGTCGCTGTCTACGACGCCATGGTCCGCATGGCCCAGCCATGGCAGTCAAACCTGCCGCTCATAGACGGCCAGGGGAACTGGGGCAACCTGCACAACGAGGCACCGGCCGCGGCCCAGCGCTACACGGAGTCCCGCCTGTCCGCCGCGGCGACGGAGTTCCTTGTCGACCTGCGGCCCGAGATCGTCGACTACGAACCCAACTTCGACGAGTCGAAGCAGATGCCGTCGGCCCCCCCGGTCACTTTTCCCAACCTCTTGGTAAACGGGTCCATGGGGGTGGGCTGGGCCATGGCCTGCTCGATCCCTCCTCACAACCTCGCCGAGGCCTGCAGCGCAGCCCTGCTCGTGCTCGACGACCCCAACGTGGCGGTCGACAAGCTGCTCGCCGCCATGCCGGGTCCCGATCTTCCCGGCGGTGGGATAATCGTCAACCCCGAGAACCTCCGGTCGATCTATGAGACCGGGCGGGGAACCGTCTGGGTCCAGGGGCGGGTAGGCCCGCTGCCCGGACAGCCGGTCGTGCGGATCACCGAGCTGCCCTACCAGGTGTCGGCCAAGTCGATCGTCGAGGCGGTGGTGGCCGGCGCCAAGGAAACCAGGATCACCGAGGTCTTCACCGCCGAGCTGCCGAAGAACCTCACGGACGCCAACGGCGTGGACGTGCAGATCAAGCTGAAGCGGGGAGGCTCGAGCGACAAGCTGACCCGGGAGCTGCTGGTGCACACCAAGTTGCGCGACAGCCTGGCGTTCAACTTCACCGTCCTCGATGGCGGCACACCCCGCACCCTTTCATTGCGCGAGCTGCTCGCCCGCTTTGTCGACTTCCGCCGCCGGGTAGTCACCCGCCGGCTGGAGCACGAGCGGGCCGTGCTGGGCCGCCGGCTGCACCTTCTCCTGGCCGAGCGCGCAGCAGCGGACGTGATCGACAGGGTGGTGCAGATCATCCGACGGGCCTCCGACGACGACGAGTCCCGCCGGGGGCTGATCGCCGAGCTGCGCCACGTCCCCCACGGCGCCCGGCAGAAGGTGCCCATTGACGAGGTCCAGGCACAGCACATCATCGATATGCCCTTGAAGCGGCTCAACGCGCTCAACCAACTCAAGCTCGACGAGGAGCTGGCCGCCAAAGGCGCCCGGATCGACGACATCGAAGCCGTCCTCTCCTCGGTGGATGGGGTACGCGACATCGTTCGCCAGGAGCTGCGCGAGGTGCGCCGGCGCTACGGCCAACCC
>JBPCRR010000161.1:0-3518 GCA_050996645.1 Acidimicrobiales bacterium
GGAGCTCCTCGTAGATGGCAGCCACTCCGCCTGGGACGAGCAGGAGATCGGCCCAGACTCAGTGCTCGGCCGGGCTCCCAGTGGAACCCACTTCTCTGTTAACGTCACCAACTTCGACGTCTTCCGCTCGTTCCGCCTCGGCTTCTTGGACCACGCCGAAGTCCTCTCACCACCCTCTGCCCGCGACGCGGTAGCCCGCTGGCTCACCGGCTTGGCCGAGCCGTCATGAGCCGAACTCCCGCCCACGACCGTCTCGGGCGGCTGCTGGCCATCGTCCCATGGGTGGCCGCGCACGACGGCCCCCTGGTCGCAGAGGTCTGCGAGCGCTTCGGGGTCAGCGAGGCTGAGCTACTCGAGGACCTCGGCCTGCTGTTCCTCTGCGGCGTGTACCCCTTCACCCCAGACGCCCTGATCGAGGTCGACGTCGCCGACGGCCGCGTGTGGATCCGCTACGCGGACTACTTCGCACGGCCGCTGCGCCTCACCCCCCAGGAGGGCCTGGCGCTGATCAGCGCCGGCTCGGCGCTGCTCAACGTCCCCGGTGCCGACCGCGACGGCGCACTGGCCAGTGCTCTCGCCAAGGTCGAGACCGTCGTCGGTGTCGGCGCCGACGACGCCTTGGACGTGGACCTTGGACCTGCTCCGCCGGGCGTGCTCGACTCCCTGCGCGCCGCCATGGACACCCGCCACCTGGTGAGGATCGACTACTACTCCTTCGGCCACGACGGCCACAACACCAGGGTGGTTGCACCCTGGCGGGTCTTCAACAGCCTGGGCCAGTGGTACCTGTCGGGATGGTGCCACCTGGTGAACGGACAAAGGCTGTTTCGCGTCGACCGGATCGCTTCGCTCGAGACCCTGGACGAACACTTCGACCCGCCCGTCGAGTCCCACGCCACGCCGCGGGTTTTCGCCGCAGGCGCGGACACGCCGGCGGTCGTGCTGGACCTCGAGCCCGCGGCGCACTGGGTGGCCGAGCAGTATCCCAACGAGGGCGTTGAAAAGCACCCTGACGGCCGCCTCAGGGTGACCCTGCGGGTGGCTGAACGTGCCTGGCTCGAGAGGCTGCTTTTGCGTGCCGGGCGGGCGGCGACGGTCGTGGAGGGCGATCGTGGCGTGGTGTCCGAGGCGGCCCGCCGGGTGCTCCGCCGCTACGGCTGACACACGCGTCCCTGCATGTCTGGGGGACACGCCGGCTTCAGTAGTGTGGGGAGGTGGCCGAGCCCGTGAGCACCGGGGCGGTGCCCGGCCAGCGCCGGTCCGCTCGGGCGCTCGGCGAGTGGCTGGTGATCATCGTGGTCGCCGTCGGGGTGGCGCTATTGATCAGGGCCTTCCTGTTCCAGCCTTTCTACATCCCTTCGCCCTCCATGTCCCCGACCCTCCAGGTCGGTGACCGGGTGCTGGTCAACAAGGTGTCCTACGACCTTCACTCGATCCACCGGGGCGACATCGTGGTGTTCGCCAAGCCCCCGAACGACTCGAGCCCTGGGATCAAGGACCTAATCAAGCGGGTGATCGGCCTGCCGGGCGAGACCATCCAGGGCATCGACGGATTGGTCTACGTCAACGGGCGAAAGCTTTCGGAGCCCTACCTGCCCCACCAAAGCGTCGCGAACGCAACACGGTCGGCGTTCCCGGCGACCTTCCCGGCCACCGCGATCCCTGCCGGCGACTACTACGTGCTCGGGGACAACCGCTCCAACTCCGCCGACTCGCGCTTCATAGGGCCCATCCCGGGAAAGCTCATCGTCGGGCGAGCCTTCTTCAGGCTCTGGCCGCTGTCGGCCGTCGGCACCATCTGACCTTCCCCGCCGGTTGGCCCGGGTGCTCTAGCCCAGGAGCTCCGCGATGGCTGACATCATCATCGCAACGTGGTCACTGTAGACGGCGTCGAGGCCGTCGCGCAGGAGCTTTTGGAGCGTGGAAGCATCCTGCGCGTCCCACCCGAACGCCAGCAACCCGGCCTCGTGGACCGACTCGACATCCGCGCGGGTCCACTCACCCCCCGGCAGGTTGAGGGCGTCGATGCCGGCGCCGGCGAGGCGCCGGGCCCGCTCCGCGATGCCTTCTGACACGTGACGGCGGCGGGTCGACTGCACCAGATGCACGGCGCGCTGCGCGGAGCGCCAGGCGCCGAGGCGCGACCCACTCGAGTCACACAGCCAAAGCCGGCCGGATGCGCCCGCGGCGGCCGCGTCGTCCAGCGTTTGCTCGAACGCAGCGGGGTCCTTGACGTCGAGGGAGAGGTGGTAGTCGCTGCCGCAGCGTTGGTAGAGAGCCGCGAGCGTCGGGATGCGTGATGACAACTCGCTCGCGCGCAGCTCCGAGATGCGCCGGCCGCGGCCGCGGCGCCGTATTACACCGTCGTGGTCGAGCACCGCCACCCGGTCAGCGGTCAGCCACACGTCGCTCTCCAAACCGGTGGCGCCAAGTTTCAAGGCGAGCTCGAAGGCTGGGAGCGTGTTGTCGGGGAGCTCGGCGCGGGCGCCGCGGTGCGCGAAGCCTAGGGGAGCCGGGAGCCGGGTCCGGGCGGGATCCACCCGGTTATCCTGACCGATCATGGCCACTTCTGGCGGCGTCGCTTGTGCCTCGACAGCTGTCGTGACCCGGGGCGTGTTTTGAGCTGGTGGTGGTCGGGGCCTCTAGGGATGGCGGCGGCCGCGGCCCTTCTGGCGGCGATGGGCGCCCACCTTGCGCGCCGGCAAAGCGTGGAGCTGTCACGGCTGGCTGCCTCGCTGCGACCGTTGCGAAGCGAGCTTGAGGAGCTGCGCCTCGCCGGCACGCCGGTGACAGAGTGCTCCGTGGCTGCTGGCTCCGTGGCTGCTGGCTCCGTGGCGGGGCGTCCCGCCCCTGAGTAGCGACGGGGCCACAACTACACTTCGACGCGTGCTGAACTTCAGCCCTGAGAAGCTTCTGCTGGTCGGAGTATTGGCCCTGGTGGTTCTCGGCCCCAACCGCCTGCCCCAGGCCGCCCGCACGCTGGCGCGGTTGCTCGCTGAGCTCCGCCGGCTGTCCTCGTCGCTGCAGTCCGAGGTGCAGGAGGTGCTCGCCGAGCCCCGCGAGGTGCTCTCCAGCGCAGTCGGCGACCTCGGTATCGGCGACATCCGGGGGGGTATCCGCAGCACCGTACGCGAGAGCATCCTGGGACCCGCCGCTCCAGCCCCAGTCCCGCCGGAGAGGACGGGCACCACCACCCGACCTTCGTCGCTCAGCGCCACCGGCACGCCCCCGGTCCCCGACGACCCGTCGCTCAACTAAGCGGATCAGCCGATGGCACTCACCGACGACCGCCCGGGTCTCGCCGGCCAACCACCCGACGAAGAGCTCACCAAAATGACGCTGTTCGAGCACCTCGCCGAGCTTCGCAAGCGCCTCATCGTCACGATCGTCGCCCTCGTGGTGACCACCGCTGCCGCGTACTTCCTCGACACCCACGCCATCGACTTCAGGCTGGGCCCGTATTGCACGTTCGTGCGCCACAACCAGTCCAAAAGCATCAGCGGCTGCAACTTGGTCAC
>JBPCRR010000166.1:0-3850 GCA_050996645.1 Acidimicrobiales bacterium
GTGGATCGACGCCCGTCACCGTGGGGTCGGCACTAGCGCCGTCGGGCCGGCTGCGGACCCATCCCGCCACCTCCTTCTCCGCCGCCAATCTCATGCAGGATTGCCGGAAGCAGACGCCCTGAACCCAGACCATAACGATCACGCGTCGGCGCACAACCACAGCGGGGACTGTACGCCGCTGGTGGTCTGCATCGGTCCCCGGTTGAATAAGGTGAGGAGCAGGCCCGGGTAGCTCAGCCGGCAGAGCAACGCACTCGTAATCTCCACATATCGTTATATGCCCTGGTCACTGGGTTATGCCGAGATGGTGGTCAGTGCTTGATTATCTTGCCGTGGAGTCTGGACGTGACCGCAGGCTGACCGCAGAGTCCGACCGATTATGGCCGGTGCCTGCGAATATCCCGTCACCCTGGAAGCGTCTAACGGTCGGACCCGGCATGTTCGCTGCCGGTCCTCGGACCCGGCCATCTGTTCGTCCTGCACCGACCTCTATCGAGCTGATTGGCAGTCGTTGATTGCTCGTGGTCTGGGAGATGATGGGGTGGCCACCATGGTGACGTTCACGGCTCCCGGCCGGTCGTTGACGGGTGAAACGCACACCCGCCGCCTGTCTCGAACCGGCGCTCCGACTCGTTGTTTTTGCCGCCAGGTCCACGAGAAGGCCGATGACCCGTTGCTCGGTGTGCCTATCGACTGGGACCGGTGGGACGGTACGAAGCTGGTGGCGTGGAATCAGCATGCCGGTCGGCTTCTGTCGGTCGCTTTACAAAAGCTACATCGTCTGAGTATGACCTTGCCACCTCGGGTGGCCGTAGCTGAGCTACAGGTTCGAGGTGCAATACATTTTCACGTCATCTTCGCCGGTTCGGTGGACGGAGAGTTGGCCCAGCTCGTCGTTCGGGGTGGTGTGAATCCACGAACCGGCCGCCAGATCGACCCGGCCGAGCACCAGGGCTATCGTTTTGGGCCTCAGGTTGATATCCGGGCACTGCCTGCGGCTGAGGCGGCGAGTTACGTGAGCAAATACATCGCAAAGGATATTGTCGGTGCGGTTTCGGGTGATGAGACCCCGAAGCTGCAACATCGTCGCCGGGTGTCCCGGTTGGCGTTGGCGGCGGCGAAACCTTGCGATCATTTCGCACGAAGCTACCGGTTGGTGGATCGGGAGACCGGCGAGCTGGCGATGGCGGCCGACGAGAATGGTGAGCTGGTAGATTCTTGGCATCAGGCGCCCCGGTTGGACCGGGAGAGTGGCGAGTTCGTCCTGCCCGTCCGGGACTACACGGGTCAATGGGCTCGGATCATGGCAACCGGTCTGACCCCGGAGACGATTACGCACCCGCAAGATGAGGTGTCTCCACACGCCAGCTATCCCGCCGAGACTCATGCCGTGTGGATGCGCGGCGGGATAGCTGATCCTTGTCCTCGACGCCGACGAACGGCTAGGCAGTGTGGCTATGGCGGCCGCACCGCTCGGTCATCTTCGGAATGGGGGGTGACTCTTGGGCAGTTGCGCGGTGAGCGCCGGGTTTGGGCGGCCAGGACTGCTGAGCCTGAGCCTGAGGTGTTCGATGACGATGACCACCAGGTAGCTGATGAGGATGATCTGGTCGAGGCCGAGGATGACCGGTGGGACGAGGGGTGGCGCTGGTGGCACGAAGTCGAATGTGGCGACGATCCATGGCCCGAACCCGAGGCTGACGACGAGTCCGAACCCGAGCCCGTTGAGGATGACGACGAGCCCGAACCGGCAAAGGTGTGGCGACCTCCGCTATCGGTGCCGTGGGTTCCGCCGCCGCCAGATTGTGAGTGGTGGGCGATGGGTCGTGGCTGGGGTCGTTCCGGCAAACATCTTCGAGCCATCATGCCGGGACGCCACGCTGGCCACGGCGAATCGCCGTGGTGGCCGCGAAGTGGCGGAGGTCGTGAAAGTGCCAGAGCGGCGGTCCGGGCCGGCCAGCAGATCCAGGGCGAGTGAGCCCAGCCCCGATGCAGGCGGCGGCGAACGCAAGGGTGAGGCCGTCCGGTAGGCACGCCCGGTGACCCCGGGGCTCCCTCGACAGGATGTAGGCGTCGGCCTCGAGGTCAACCTGGAAGGCGGCCGCCATGGCCTCCGGCTCGAGGCGATGGCGGCCGAGCACGTCGAAGGCGACCGGATCGAGGGCCAGGCGGCGGACCTGGTGGGTCTTGGTGTCGCCGACACTCACCACGCCGGCGGCCACAGTGATCAAGCGGGCCACGGTGAGCGTTCCGGCCACCTGGTCGACGTCGGACCACCGCAGAGCGCACAGCTCGCCGCGTCGAGCCCCGGTGAGGGCGGCCAGGGCGAATCGCTGCCGGCGTCGATGTCTGCACCGTGGCCGGCCGCCTGGCCACGCCGACGCCTCGACCACGTTGCGGGTTTACGCCCACGCCGTCGACGGCGCCTACCAGGCCGCCGCCATTCTCGGCCTCGCTCTGGCGCCGCCGGCACCCTGAGTGGTACGGTCCCGCCTCATGGCGGGGGACAAGAGGAGATCGATCACCAGGCTGGCTCTGGGTGCGGCGATGGTGCTCACGGCGGGGGCCTGCTCGTCGAGCACTCAGCCGACCACGACCACGTCGTCCATTGCGGTGACGACCTCGACGAGCATCGCCACGACAACGACTACGGCGGCCTCGTCGAGCACCACTCGTCGGGTCACGGTTGTCCCCACGACGTCCGGCCCCATCACCGCGGTACCCACCACCACGCCGGCGGCATCACCGGGGCTGAGGTCGCCGGCGGGCAATCTGTATCGCGCTGGCGAGTTTTGCTCGAAGGCGGATCTCGGGGTGACGACGACCGGCTCGGATGGCCAGATCACCTGCAGGGCGGTGGGTGGCTCTAACCGATGGGTGAACGGCTGATTCCGCCGGAATAGGCTGAGAGCCATGCCCTTGCCGCCTGCCGTCGAACTCGCCCCGAGCTGCAAGATCCGCATGGCTGACGGAACCGAGCATCGAGGGAAGCTGGTGGCCGCCGCCGTCGGGATCGGTTGCGAGTGGACTCGCACCGAGGGCCGGATCAAGCGGACCATCCACACCACCCGCGACTGGTTCGTGCTCTGGACCGAGGTCACCAGCTACGAGATCGTGGGCACCGAGCAGCGGGGCGGCGTCGGGGCCGCCTTCAACCACACCCTTGAGCACGCTTCGACCACCTTGACTCTGCACACAGCGGCCGGGCCCAAGGCGTGGAGCCTGAAGATGGGCCCGGCCCAGGTGACCAACCGCCTCGGTCCGTTTCTGGCTGGCTGCTCGGCCCCACCAAGGCAGTGATCGCCAGCCTGCAAGGCACTGCCACGGGCGCGGCGGCGAACCAGACGGTGACAGTGCAACTCATCTTCTCGGACAAGTTCCGGGCGCTCGGGACCCACACGGTCGAGTTCCAGACAAATGTGGTGTTCTAGGCGACCGGGATCAGCGATGCCAGGTTGTTCGCCGTCAGGTTGACGCAGGACAACTGGGCAATCTGAGCCCAGCCCGAGGTGGTGCCGTGGTTTAGGGTTTCGATCCTCGACACACTTCAGACTCTCTCCTCCAGCTTCGGGTCATCGGCGTAGGCCCGGAGCCGCCCGACGAGCCGTAGCGGAGCAGTTTTTTCGCCGCCATCGTCACCACACATGACGGAGTGTGCCTCCAGGCCCTCGTCAAGGCGAAAAAAGTGCGGAGTGGAGGGGAGCGGGTGGCATAGTGGCCGCAGCGATGAGCAGAAGCTGGAGAGAGCCTGCCGTTGCCCTTCCCCTACCTGCTTTGGGATGAGGCCGGGGGTGCAGGGGGCAGAGCCCCCGCTGGGGTTGGAGGGGAGAAGCCCCTGCGGTTGGTAACG
>JBPCRR010000251.1:0-8562 GCA_050996645.1 Acidimicrobiales bacterium
ATCGAGAACACGACGGCTTGACCTGACGCGCCTCGTGGCGACAGCAACATCAACATGCCACCAAACAACCCGCCCAACCCGGTGCGATGGCAGGTTCAGCTTCTTACCGAGGGATCTGAGTAGCTACTACCAGGCGGGTCCGTGACCAGCAGCGCCGACGGCGCCGGCGAGAACCTCTGCCGATGAACGCTGCGCACGCCAGCCGAGCAGGTCGGCGGCTCGTCGCACAGACAACGCCATCGGGCCGGCGAGCAACGCCGCGCGGTCAGCGCCGAATGGGACCGCCCGCGCCCAGCGGCCGGCTTCGGCCAGCGCGATCAGGAGCGACCGCGGCAGGGCCACGACCCGCCCGCCCGCGATCTTCGAGATGTCGCGTGCCGAGAGCCAGTCGGCAGTGGCCACGTTGACGACCCCGGTGACACGGGACCCGAGGAGGGCCGCACCGGCGGCCACGAGCGCGGCAGCCGCGTCGTCTTCGTGGACGAACTGCAGTGCCTGGGTCACGCCGCGCACCGCCGGCACCACCCGCCGATAACCTCTGGCGGCCCGGGCCACGACGGGGTCGGCGTGGGGCCCGAGGACCGCGCCGATCCGCAGCGCCACGCTTGGCGCGGCGTCCGCGCAGAGGCCTTCAGCGGTCAGCTTGTGGGAGGCGTAGGCGCACTGCTTGTTCGGCCGGGCGGGAGCCTCCTCGCCGAGGGGAACCGGGTTGTCGGGCCACGCACCGTAGACAGCGGCAGAGGACGCGAGCACCACCGCGGCCGGCCCCGCGGCCAGGACGTTCGCGGTGCCCGCCACGTTGGCCGCCTCCATGTCGCTGGCGGCGCTCGCGGAGCGGCGAGGCGCCCAGAGCTGGAAGCCCAGGTGGTACAGCAGGTCGACGCCGGCAAGGCCCCGGCGGGCGTCGGGCGACCTCAGGTCGGCCTGCACGTGGTGGACCTTTCGCGATGAGCCCGCCGCCGATTCAGGAAGCGCCCTGCGGGCGACGCTTCGCACCGACACAACGTCGGAGTCGGCTACGAGGCGGTCGAGCAGCAGCGAACCGAGGTGACCTGTGGCGCCGGTCAGGCCGACGTTGATCGGGCCGCCTCGAAGCCGTCGAGGGCACGGTCGATGTCGGCTTCGCTGTGGGTCGCCATGACCGAAGTGCGCAGCACCGCCCTCGGAACGGCCGGCGGGATGGCGCAGTTCGTGTAGACGCCGTGGGCCAGCAAGGCCTTCCACAGATGCCCCGCGTCCCAGTCGTTGCCTATGTGCACCGGGACTATTGCGCTGACAGTGCTCTCCCCCACCTCGTAGCCGCGCTCGGCCAGACCTCGACGCAGCTGCTCGGCGCGCGCCATAACCGCCTCGCGCCTCCAGTCCTCGTCACGGGCGATTCGGGCCGCCTCCAAGGCGGCTGCAAGGGCGGCTGGGACTCCGGCGGCGGTGAAGTGCAGCGGACGGCAGGAGATCTTCAGGAAGTCGATCACCGCCCGCGGAGCGGCGATGAAGCCGCCGCAGCTCGCGAGGGACTTGGAGAAGGTCCCCATGATGAGGTCGGGCGTGAGACCGAGCGCCGCGGCGGTCCCCGCTCCGTGGGGCCCGACCACGCCGAGAGAGTGCGCTTCGTCCACCAGCAGGCGGGCCCCGAAGTCCCGACAGATTGGCATGATCTCCTCCAGCGGTGCCCAGTCGCCCTCCATCGAGTAGATGCCGTCGACGGCGACCAGGATCCCCCCCGACCCAGCCTGCTCCCGCCACGAGCGCAGGCCTCGCCGCAGGCTGTTGGGGCGGTTGTGGCGGAACGCTCTGAGCGTTCCCTCGGAGAAGCGGGCCCCGTCGACCAGACTGGCGTGGCCTGCGGAGTCCAGGAACACGGCATCATGGGGCCCTACGATGGACGAGACCAATCCGAGATTTGCGGCATACCCGGTGGTAAAGACGAGTGCCGCCTCCGTGCCCACCCAGTCAGCCAGGAACTCCTCCAGTTCGCGGTGCAATGAGAGGGTTCCGTTCAGCAGGCGGCTGCCGGTGACACCGGTGCCGAACTTGCCGATGGCGTCGATGGCTGCCGCCCGCACCCGCGCGTCGGTGGTCAAGCCGAGGTAGTTGTTCGACCCGAGCATGACCATCTCGCGGCCGTCGAAGCGGACCGTGGGACCTATCTCGCCGTCGAGTTCGCGGTAAAACGGCATCAGATCGATCGACTCGGCGAGGCGAAACAGATCAAGGCGCGGGTCGTCCACCTTGGCGAAGACGTCGGCTTCGGGCTTGGCCGGCTGTGCCAGCGCAGCGGCAGCGGCGGCCATGCCCGGGGGTGTGCCGGACGGTGTAGTGGTCGGCTCGTCGATCACGTTGCTCTCTTCCGGTTCAGCGCGACCCACGTCCGGCGCGGAGCTGCTCGAAGCGGCGCTCCCACGCATCGTGACGGTCGCGGGCGTCTTGTATGTAGGGAGACCTGCCAATCAGGCTGATCAAGGCGCGGTTGATCTGGTCTGCTGGGGCACGCAGGGGGCGGATGACGTCGACGAATAGCACCACACGAAGGTCATCGGTGTCGTTCCAGGCCTCGTGATCGTAGCCGTCGTCGAAGAGAAGGCTTCCGCCTTCCTCCCAGTGCGCGAGCTGCCCCCCCACCCGGATGCCGCACGCCTGGGCCGGCTCGGGCACCTTGAGCGCCAAGTGGTAACGCAGCACCCCGCGCCACGGTCCCCGGTGCTCCCCGATCTTCTTGCGTGGGGACAGGATGCTGAAAAATGCCGTGGTCAACCCGGGGATCTCCTCGAGCATCGAAGCGGTGACCGGGCAGCGCTCGCAATTGGCATCGCTTCGAAAGCCGTAGCCGAAGAAGAAGTAGGTCTTCCAGCCGCCGTCGTCGGTGATGGATGCCTGGTCGACGGAGATGTCCTGGAAGTTCGGCAGCTCTTCGCGGTACGTGAGGACCTGGTCCAGCTCGGCCCGGATGAGCGCCCAGTTCGCCTCGAGGCCCGGAATCCAGTCGAAGGTGGTCGTGGGCAGGAACGCCGAGGTGGGCACCTTGGACTGCCTCAGCACCTGGCGCTCGAGGGCGTGCAGGACGCGGGCGCCAGCCTGGTTGCCAAGCTCGAACAGCCGTTCGCGTAACGGAGGCGGTGACACGGTCCGCGATGACATGGTCCGTCAGGCTACCGGCGCAGGAGCCGGCGGCCTGGCCACGCCGCCCAGCCCCGTCGAGCAACGGCGTCAGGCTACGAGCGCCCCGCCGTCAACCACGACCACCTGGCCGGTCATCCAACTGGACAGGTCCGAGACCAGGAACACCGCCGCTCCCGCGATGTCGTCGGGCACGCCGATCCTGGCGAGCGGCGTCCGGCGGGCCGCCAGGGACTCGTCAGGCTCCCACAGCGCTCGGGCGAAGTCGGTCCGCACGAGTCCGGGCGCCAGCGCGTTGACCCTCACCCCCGGCGCGAGCTCGGCGGCAAGCACGCGGGTCAGGTGGATGAGCGCGGCCTTCGTCACGTTGTAGATCCCTATTCCTCCGTCGTGCTTGAGGCCTCCCACCGACGAGACGTTGATGATGACCCCGCCGTGGTCGGCCATGCTGGCCCGCCAAGCGGCTTGGGACCACACGAGGGGGCCGCGGAGGTTGACCTGGACGGTCTTGTCGAAGCGACCGAGGTCCGCCTCGATCGTGGGGCCGAAGTGGGGGTTGGTGGCCGCGTTGTTGACAAGGATGTCCAGCTTTGCGAACCGTTCCATGGTTGCGTCGACGCACGCCTGCGCGGCCTCAGGGTCACCGGCGTTGGCTGCGAAGGTGGCCACAGCCGCGTCGCCGACGGTCGCGATCCCGGCGGCGGCTTGGTCGAGGGCCTCCTGTTTGCGCGAGGAGATCATCACCGAGGCGCCGGCGGCGGCGAAGGCAGACGCTGTGGCGAGGCCGATTCCTTTGGACGCGCCCGTCACGAGGGCCACCTTGTCTGACAGGTCGATTCGCTCGGCGGGGCGGGGCGTGTTCACGGCCGCACACGCTACCCGCCGGCGGCGGCCGCCCCCCCCCGACGCTCACCCTCTGGCTGCGCTGACCCCGACGACCGCCGCCAGCACGGCCAGGACGGCCGCGGTCACAATTCGGACCCAGCGCATCGGCAGTCGCCGCAGGAGACCGTGGCCGCCGGCGACAGCGAGAGCCGCGACGGCCACCAGCGCGCCGAGCGCGCCCACGCCGACGCTGAGCGGGCTGTGGTACCGGGCGGCCAGGTTGGCTGTCAGGATCTGGGTCAGGTCGCCCCACTCCGCGACAAAGATCACGCCCGTGGCGGTGGCGACGGTCCGGAGTGCGGACCTGAGCTCGTGGACGTGGGCGACCTCCTCCGGGGCGTTGCGGGCGCGCCAGGACCAGACGGCTCCGGCAGCGAAGAGGACGGCAATCGCCGCGTTGACGAGTCTGTGCGGCAGCAGCTGGAACAGACCCACTCCGATCGATACCGCGATGACCACGTGGACGCTGAACGCGAGGGTCGCCCCGACCCACACGCTGAAGGGCCTCCCCCGCGCCGCCAGCACCAACGACGCGAACATGGTCTTGTCGGGAAGCTCGCCTATGAAGATCAAGGGGAAGACGGCGGCCGCGACGGCGAGGTCCACCGAGGGAGGCTAACCGGCAACCCCGAGTGCGCCGCCCCTAGGGTGGCCGACGTGCTGACGACCGAATACCACGACCTCCTCGACGCGGCCCGGCGGGCTCTGGTCCGGGACCATCGGAACTTGCCCGAGGCCGAGCTCGCCGCCTTGGCGGGGCTGCCCGATCTCGCCGTGCCCAGTCTCGCTGCCCTGGCTCATGAGGTGCGCCTCAGCTGGTGCGGCCCGACTGTCGAGGTGGAAGGGATACTCTCCGCCAAGACCGGCGGCTGTTCCGAGGACTGCCACTTCTGCTCGCAGTCCTCACGATTCGACACTCCGGTGCTGGCCACCCCGTTTCTCGACACCGCCGAGGTGCTGGAGGCGGCCCGGGAGACCGCCGCCCTCGGGGCCAGCGAGTTCTGCATCGTCCTGGCCGTACGGGGACCCGACGAGCGAACCATGACCCGCCTGCTCGAGCTGGTCCCGTTGGTCAACTCGGAGACCGGCCTCAACGTCGCGGTTTCGGCCGGCATCCTGGCCCCGGGCCAGGCGGAGCGCCTGGCAGCCGGCGGCGTCCACCGCTACAACCACAACATGGAGACCGCCCGCTCCTTCTTCCCCGAGATCGTCACCCCCCACTCGTGGGAGGAGCGATGGGAGACCTGCCGCGCCGTCACGGCCGCCGGCATGGAGCTGTGCTGCGGAGTGCTGCTCGGCATGGGCGAAAGCGCTACACAACGCCTGGAGCTCATTGCCCAACTCGCCGAGCTGGATCCCGCCGAGGTGCCGGTGAACTTCCTGGACCCCCGACCGGGCACGCCCCTGGCGCTGCGAAAGCCGGTCCGAGGCCTCGACGCCCTCCGTTGGATAGCGCTGTTCAGGCTGGGCCTGCCGGGGGTGATCCTGCGCTACGCGGGCGGACGCGAAGTGACCCTCGGGGAGCTGCAGGCCATGGGAATGACCGCTGGGATCAACGCTTTGATCGTCGGCAACTACCTGACGACTCTGGGGCGGGCCCCCGCCGAGGACTTGGCCATGCTCGCCGAGCTGCGCATGCCGATCGGGGCGCTGTCGGCGGCCCTGTGAACCCAGAGGGCCCTGTGAACCCAGAGGGCCAGCCCCACTGCAGCGGCTGCGGCCGTGAGTTGGGTCTCTGCCCGACCGGCGGTGGGTGCCGCGGGCCGTTCGAGCCGCCGCGCTACTGCACCACCTGCGGTCGGCGGCTCAACGTGGTGATCATCCCGACGGGTTGGAAGGCCCGCTGCCGAGACCACGGCCCGGTGACACCGGCACGGCGCTGACCGGCCACGCCGTTCCCGGGAGGTATCGTCCGCTGAGTGTCAATGGACCCCCTCGTCGCCCGCAAGACCTGGCGCACCCTTGAGCCGATCCACGGCATGGTTTACTTCGTTGCGGAGGCCGACGACGCATACCGCAAGGCCGGCCTCCAAGGCGGGCGGATGGGCTACTTCGCGTCGCGGTCGGCCCCGATGGGCCCGGTCGCCGCGGAGGTGGTCGTCGCCACCTTCTACAACTTCAACCCCGCCTTGGTGCGACGGGTGATCCCACGGGCGTGGCACCTGGCTCCGCCCGACCGCATCCTGGCCGCCCGCCTCGAAGCGGTGGACCAGGCCCTGCAGCGTGCCTGGAGTGCCGAGGTCATGGGAAGCGCCGAGCTGGTAGAAGCCGCATCGTTGGCCCGCCGGGCCGCGGAATCCGTCACCGACGACCTCGCCGCCAGACCACTGTTCGCGGGCCATGCCTCGTTGCCATGGCCGGATGCAGCGCACCTGGTCCTCTGGCACGCACAGACCCTCCTCCGCGAGTACCGCGGAGACGGCCACGTCGCGGCTCTGCTCGTGGCCGACCTCGACCCGGTCGAGACGCTTGTCACCCACGCAGCGACCGGGGAGGTGGGCGCCGATGTCCTCAAGGCGACGAGGGCTTGGCCCGACCAGGACTGGGCCGCAGCGGTCGACCGCCTGCGTTCGCGTCGACTGATCGAGGCCGGCGAGGGGCTCAGCTTCACCGACGAAGGCACGAGGATTCGCCAGGAGATCGAGGACATGACCGACGCCCGGGCGCTGGCTGCATACGAGGTGTTGGGGGAAGACGGGTGCCGCAGACTGCGCGAGCTGGCACGGCCGTTGAGCCAGGCGGTGGTTGCCGCGGGCCTCCTCGCTGCCGATCCCGGCCGCCTACTCGGTTGAGGCAATTCGAGTCCCTGCATCCGCCGAGGCGAGCAGTTATGGTGTGCGGCGCAGACCCG
This sequence comes from Acidimicrobiales bacterium, assembly GCA_050996645.1. Classification (GTDB taxonomy): domain Bacteria; phylum Actinomycetota; class Acidimicrobiia; order Acidimicrobiales; family Palsa-688; genus JBPCRR01. The sequence goes on from JBPCRR010000251.1 coordinate 6,851, forward strand.
TGCCCCGTGGGTATGGGCCGGCGCCAGGCAACCTGACGGAGCGACCAACACCAGACCGGGGGGTTCACATGAGTGTGACTACAGCGGATTCGGTTTCGGAGCCGAAGGGCTTCTCGTGGCTGTGGAACAGACAACTGGGTTCGTACCCGGACACTGGGCCACGCCTGACCTACCTGGGCATCACGGTGCTCGCTACCGTGATGCTCTACTACGAGCTGTACGTAGGTGGCTCGGTGTCGACGCTGCTGCTGCCCAAGCTGCACATGAGCTTCACGTTCTTCGTCTACACCCTTGCGTTCGGAAACCTGATAGGTGCGTTCGGTTCGCTCTTCGCCGGGATCACCGACAGGTTTGGGCGAACGAACCTCGTGGTGGCCGGCCTCATCATCACGGCTGTGTTCGTGTTGTTCATCATCCCCAACGCCCCCAACAAGTGGGCGTTCACGATCGAGGGGTGGGCGGTCGGCGTCGTGGAGGGCATGTGCCTGGTGGCGACCCCGGCGCTGATCCGCGACTTCTCTCCCCGGGTGGGCCGGGCCACCGCGATGGGGTTTTGGACCAGCGGCCCGGTGCTCGGGAGCCTCATCGTGGCGGTGGTGGCGAGCCACACGATCGGCGCCCATCCGAACCCCAGCTTCTGGACCCACGAGTACCACATCTGCGGTGTCGTCGGATTGGTCGTGGCAGTCATCGCTTTGATCGGGCTCCGGGAGTTGTCCCCGCAGCTGCGTGATCAGCTCATGGTCACAATGCAGGACCGGGCATTGATCGAGGCACGCGCCAAGGGCATCGACGTGGAGGCCAGCCTCCGCCAGCCGTTCCGGCAGCTGCTCAAGCCCGACGTGGTGATCTCAGCGTTCGGGATCTCCATCTTCCTGCTCGTCTACTACACCGCGGTCGGCTTCGCCGTCATCTACCTGACCACGGTCTTCGGCTTCTCGGTCAACCAGGCCAACGGCCTGGGCAACTGGAACTGGGGTTTCAACGTCATAGCGGTGATCCTGTTCGGGCTCATCTCGGACTTCTTCAGGGTGAGGAAGCCCTTCATGATCCTCGGCGGGGTCGCGTCCGCCATCATGATGGTCGTTTACCTGCTGCAGGCGGGGCACCACCCCGGCTACTACCACATCGCTGTCCTCCTGGCCCTGCTGTCGTTCTTCCTCGGTGTGGCGTACGTGCCGTGGATGGCGAGCTTCACCGAGACCGTCGAGTCCCGCAACCCCGCCTTGACCGCGACGGGACTGGCCATCTGGGGCTGGATCATCCGAGTGGTGGTGTTCGGCTCGTACCTGCTCCTGCCGGCGGTGATCAACACGGTGACCCCGTTGGTCAACTACGGCTCTCAAGTGCAGGCCCTCGCCACGAAGGACGCCTCCGAGCTGGCCACGGTCTCGGTGATCCACCCAGACACCCTGGCGGCGATCTCTGCCACCCCCCCGAGTGCAACGGCGCTCGGCCAGGCGGTGGGCCAGATATCCTCCGGCCTGCACGTGAGCCAAGCCCAGGCGGTCCAGAAGCTGGTCGCCCTGGCAGGGGTCAAGTCCGATCTGCAGTTCCTCCAGGCCCACGCCCCCGCCGTGCAAAAGGCGGCCAAGCACACCGGTGGGCAGTGGAGGGTCTGGTACTGGATCTGCTTCGGCTGCATGATCTTCTTCCTCGGGACCGTGCCCCTCATGCGGGGCAGATGGAGCCCGAAGAAGGCCCGCGCCGAC
>JBPCRR010000266.1:0-3126 GCA_050996645.1 Acidimicrobiales bacterium
GGCACTCGTTGCACAGCTCGGTGTGCAACTCGTCCTTGGTGGACCGGATCAAGGCCACCAAGAGCAACGACGAATTCCTGGCGGAGATCGCCAAGAACCCGGCCCCGGGCATTTAAACCCTTCATCACGCGTTGACCGCCCCACAGGCATCGGAGGAACCGCAATGAAACCCGAGATCCATCCCAGTTACGTCGACGCCGGGGTGACCTGCTCGTGTGGCAACAAGTTCACGACCCGGTCCACCAAGGACGAGTTGCACACCGAGCTGTGCAACGAGTGCCACCCGTTTTACACCGGCAAGCAGAAGCTGGTGGACACCGGGGGCCGTGTCGAGCGCTTCGAACGCCGTTACGGCCGGCGGGCGGCCAAGAAGTCCTGACGCTGTTGGTTTGGCGAGGTCTTGTCGGCGCGTGCTGAGCGGCTGCCCGACGCCCGTCGGGCGGCGCTTCGCGAGGCGAAGTTGCGAGCGCTTGTCGAGGGGCACTGGGGCGCCGGCATATTGGCGCCGGCGCCTGATGCCGACGCCTCCCCCCACTTGGCGGCGATCGCCGACGCCACGGGGCGCGGCTGGGCACTAATAGACGATGGCGAGGTCCGTTCCTTCGGGGCGTCGCTTGCCTGGGCTTGGCGGCAGGGCATCGAGGAGCTGCACGTGTTGGTGGAAGACCCGGTCGGTGCTGGCGGCGCGGTCATCGCTCGGCGCGCGGCGCTGTTCCAACCGTCGCCGCGGGTGTGGCGGGTTGATGGGCGCGGGGTCGAGCAATGGCCGAGGGTCGGCGCCGATGGTCCACGGCGAGTAGAGGTACTCCCCGACAGGGAGCTGGAATCGTTTGCTGAGCTGATTCGCTCGCACGGCGCCGACCCAGTCTTCGAGCACGACTCCCTGACCGCTGAAGTGCTCGGCCTCGAGGTAGCCCGTGCCCGCATGGGTGAAGACGGTTGGGAGCTCGTAGTGGGGGTGGGCCGCCACGATCGTGACGCCAGAGCGCAGATGCGCCCGGGGCAGCGGCCGGCGGAGGCGCTCACGGAGGTCGTGACGGAGGTCCGCAACTGGCGCCGCGCTGGGGCCGCCCGCCACCCTGCGAACAGCCTCGCCCCGGAGCGTTGGCTGCGATCGGTGATCATCGCCCGGCCCGCGATCGCTGGTGCCCATCACCTCCGGGCGCTGCCTTCGCCACGCCGGAGCATTGACCTCCGGGAGCCTTCGCCCGCGCCGGCTGGGGGGACCGCAAGGGACGAGTCGCCCGTCGTGGTGGTCTGTAGCACCGGCATAGATCTCGACCTCGTGGCCACGGCGGCCGACGCTCGGCACCTCTGGGACCGCGCCGCCAAGTTGCTGCTCGTGGTGCCCGACGGAGACGACTATCCGGTGACGCGGGCTCTGGCGGCGGCGCTGGCGCAGCCCGCAGACGTGATGACCGTCCCGCGGGACTGGTCCCATCTGAGCGACTAGGTGAGGCCGCCAGCACCTCCCACCCCGACGGTAGGGTGCGATGTTGTGTTGGAGCGCCTGGCCGGACTGGAACAGGAGTACGACAACGTGCTCGGCCAGCTCTCCGACCCCGACGTGCTGGCCGACCAGCGCCGGCTGCGGGAGGTATCACGCCGCCATCACGAGCTCGAGCCGATCGTGCTCACCTACCGCGACTACCGCCGGGCGCTGGAGGACCTCGCGGCGGCGCGGGAGATGCAGCGGGAGATGTCGGGCAACGACGCCGCCGACCACGCGATGCTCGAGGCGGAGATCGACGACGCCGAGGTGCGCATAGCGGACCTCGACGCCCGCCTCAAGCTGCTCCTGTTGCCGAAGGACCCCAACGACGGCAAGAACGTGATAGTGGAGATCCGGGGAGCCGAAGGCGGGGAGGAGGCCAACCTCTTCGCCAAGGAGCTGCACGAGATGTACTTGCGCTTCGCCGACCGGTCGGGGCTCAAGGTCGAGATCCTGAGCGCGGATCCCTCGGACAGGGGGGGCTTCAACCAGGTGACGTTCCTCGTCAAGGGTGACTCAGCGTGGGCGAGGTTCAAGTACGAGGGTGGCCCGCACCGGGTGCAGCGGGTGCCGGTCACCGAGTCGCAGGGGCGGGTGCACACTTCGAGCGCGACGGTGACCGTGCTACCCGAGGCCGAGGAGGTGGATGTCCGCATCGACGACAAGGACCTCAAGGTGGACGTCTACCGCTCGACGGGCCCGGGAGGCCAGTCGGTCAACACGACCGACTCGGCCGTTCGGGTGACCCACGTGCCGACGGGGATAGTCGTGGCGATGCAGGACGAGAAGAGCCAGATCCAGAACCGGGCCAAGGCCATGCGGGTGCTGCGTTCGAGGCTCCTCAAGGCCGAGCAGGACCGCCAGGCGGCAGAGACCTCCGAGGTTCGCCGCAGCCAGGTTGGCGGCGGCGGCCGGTCCGAGAAGATCCGGACCTACAACTACAAGGAGAACCGGGTGACCGACCACCGGATCGACCTGACGTTGTACAAACTGGACAAGGTGCTGATGGGCGAGCTGGAAGACGTGGTCGACGCGCTCATGGCGGATGAACGTGCCCGGCAGCTCTCCTCTGGCACCGCGGCGTGAGTCCAGCCCAGGTTCCGGCCGGCACGCCGGCACACAGGCTCACGCCCACGCCGAAGGCGCCGGTGACTTGGCGGCGGCTGTATGTGGACGCGGTGCGAGCCCTGGGCGCGCCCGAGGAGGCGCGGTGGCTGGTCGAGGCGGCGGCGAGCGAGGCGTGGCCGTCGTGCCTCAACGAGATCGCCAGCGGCAGGGGAGCCGACTACTTCAACGGCATGCTCATCCGGCGCCGCCAGGGCGAGCCGCTCCAGTACGTGCTCGGGCGTTGGGGGTTCCGGAGCCTCGAGCTGATGGTGGACCAGAGGGTGCTGATCCCCCGCCCGGAGACCGAGACCGTGGTGGAGGTGGCACTCGAGCATCTCGATCTGCTGGGGGAGCTCGGCAGGAGCTCCCCCGTTGTGGTGGACCTTGGCACCGGGTCGGGGGCGATCGCCCTGTCGGTGGCCGCGGAACGTCCGGGGGCGGAGGTATGGGCGACGGGCGAGTCGTCGGAGGATCTGGAGGTGGCGCGGGTGAATCTGGCGGGCCCGGCTGGCCGGGCGGCGGCGGCC
>JBPCRR010000274.1:0-2702 GCA_050996645.1 Acidimicrobiales bacterium
TCCGTACCCAGTCTTAATGTTGAAAAGCATGATCGAAGCATAGTTGGACTGTCACCGTTTCCACTATTGCTTTGATCTGACAGGGGTTATGATCGGAGGCGGAGGAGATCCAACGGGAGGGACCGCCATGTCGCTCTTGGAACACCCCGACGCCCAGGCCATCCTGGCCGACGCCGTCGTGACACCCGATCAGGTCCGCGGCTGCCAGGACCGGATCACGACCTTCCTGCAACGCTATCTGCCGCGCTTCTACCGCGCCGAGCAACGGACCCACGCGACCCTCGTCATCCGCGGGCTGCTCAGCGGGCTCCAGCGGAAGACCTGCGAGCCGATCGCGGTGGAGGCCGGCGTCCACCGCAAGCCGGTCCAGAACTTCGTCGGCTCGGGCGGGTGGGACGACGAGGCGGTCATGGCCGAGCTCCGCGGCCACGTCCGCGAGGTGCTGGCCGACCCGCGGGCGGTCCTGATCCTCGACCCAGGGCAACCTCATCTTATCTCAAGTATTGAACAGGGCTTTCTCCCTGTACTCATCATTCGCAGCACACTTCAGTCGCTTGGTCTCGATCCCGCGCCGGCAACTCGCCTCGCGCTTCAGGAGTCCCAAGGCGAACCGCCGGATCACACCGAGGTTCGCCGGGGCGTGATCGGTCCGCACGCGGCACTCGTCCTCGCGGAAGCTCACGTCCAATTGCCAGTGCAGGTTGTTCTCGATGCCCCAGTGGCCCCGCACCGCCCCGGCGAACTCCTTCGCCGAGAGGAGCACGCTCAGGATGTAGTAGCGGGCCTCGGCGCGGCGGCGGCCCTGGGGATCGGTTCGCTCCGTGATCGCCATCCCCACGGCGCCGAGGTCCCGCCACACCCCGTCCGGGTCGACCGTCTCCGGGGCGGGAAAGACGACATACGTCCGCGTCTCCCGGCGGCCGTGGCCCGCCTCGACGGTCTGATGCTCGTCCAACTCCGAGGCATCCTGCTCCAGCCCCGCGTCGATCGCCTCCTCGACCTGCTCGTACAGCGTCGGCTGGTTCTGCTTGACCGCCAGGACGTAATCCCCCTCCCCCTCGCGGATCAGGTCGGCGATCTCCTTCTGGCAGCCCATCGCGTCGATCGTCACCACCGCCCCGGAGACGTCCAGCAACCCGAGCAACTCGGGGATCGCCGTGATCTCGTTGGACTTCTCGTCGACGACCACCTGGCCCAGCGACAGCTTGTTCTCGGTGGACCAGGCCGAGACCATGTGGATCGCCGCCTTGCCGTCCCGCCGGTCGTACGAGCCGCGGAGCGTCTTGCCGTCGATGGCGATCAGCCGGCTGTCGGTGACCTCCTGTACGGCCTGGATCCAGCTCAAGAGGCACTTCTCGAACGCCGCCGGGTCGAGGCGGGCCAGCACCCGCGCGAAGGTGTCGTCGGAGGGGGTGCCGTTGGTCAGGTCGAGGAACCGGGCGAACCAGGCCCTGCGGTCGAGGCCGAACTCCTCGATCGCGGCGAACGAGTTGGCCCCGGACAGGACGGCACAGACGGCGATGAAGAGGACGTTGATCAGGGGGTGCTTGCGGGTCCGCTCGACGCGCGGGTCCTTGAGGCCCTGGAAGTGGTCGTGGAACGCGGCGGATTGGCTGCCGGGCATGATGACGATCCAACGGGGCGATTGGTGAGGTATCGGTACGGTCGCCCCTTTGTATGTCATCGAGACCTCCCAGTCTACTGCGCATCGCTATCTTGGTGAGGACGCCCTGGCTTCAGGCCCAGCAACTCGTAGGGGCGATGACGCCGCCGTTTCCCTTCACGGAACTCCCGGCAATTCCAGTACAGGCGCTTCAGGTCCAGCAGACCCTGACTCACCGTCCGATGCCGCGACTGGTGCATCCTCAGGACGCTGTTCATACACTCCACCGCACTGCTGGCCCGCACCGTCCGACGCAACACGCGCGACACCGCACCGTACGACTCCCGCCAGTCCGCGTCCATTTTCTGGCAGACCACCTGTTGAACCAGATGGCCCACATGGCCCGCACCGACAACGTGTCCCTCGAGCTTCGCTCGGGGACGGCGCCGGCGCAGCCACCACAACCGCACCAACTCCTCACGGAGCGGATCGCCGGGGACCGCTCCTCGCAACTGACGGTGCAGCCGGTCCAGGAACGTCAACGTCTCCTCCGCTTCGAGGAAGCCGCGCACCTTGGACCACTCGCGGCCCGACAACACGGGCAGCGCCAGCGCGATCTGCTCTTGCGCCCAGGCGTGGTCGTTCAAGTGACCGTCGGGACGAAAGACCGCGAGCGCATCATGGGCGACCTTCCAGCCCGCTTCGGAACGCTCGTACTCCCCGAACGCCGCCTCGGCCGTCTTCCAGGCACCACGCGCCGCGACGGCCACGCCCCGGGCATCGAGACCCTGCCGCTGCGCCTGCTCGACCCGGCGGGTGGCCGCTTCGGCCTGCTCCCAGATGCGTTCCACCTGGCACCAACTCCGCCGCGACACCCGCCGCGCCTCCCGGGTCGTGTGGAACACATCCAGGCCGTTCTCCAACGGCGTCTGATCGCCCTGCTGACGCTGGTGTTGCACGACGGCGATCCCGGCTTGCAGGCCGGTCCCCGCGTCCGCCAAGACGAACTCCAGCGCGGTCCAGTCGTGCAACGCCTTCGCCCAGGTCGGCCCGGCACGGTCGGGGGCCTTCTGCCCCAGGAACCAGGTCATGCTGGCCG
>JBPCRR010000292.1:0-2784 GCA_050996645.1 Acidimicrobiales bacterium
GGCCTGTCCAGACCTCAGAGCCCCAGGCCTCAGATCCGCTCCAGCGCCGCCCCGTCGAAGATCGGCCGGATGCCCTGCGCCTCGACGTCGGCCTGCAGGTCGGCCTCGGAGGGAGCGGCGCCGCCCGCGGCTGCAGCGGAGAGGGTCGGACGCAGGAGCCTCGCGTCGCTCGAGGTGTTGAGGAACAGCTGGCTGCGGCCCAGCACGAAGCGGACCGCCCGGACCAGGGCATCGCCGTCCGGGAGGGGCTCGTACCACGAGAAACGCTTCTCGTCGGGGGTTCCGGGCTCTTGCCACCGTCGGCGCGCCACGGACTTGATGGTCTGCACGGCCACCGAGCGCTCCGCGCACAGCTCCGCCAGCGCCTCGAAGTCCGATCGGTAGCCGGGGTCGGCGGTCAGGGCGAAGTTGTAGGGAAGCAGCACCGAGTCGAAGTCGAAGCGTTCGAGGCTGCGCAGGTGCATCCCCGCGATGCGCAGACCGTGGCCGGTCACCCCGATGAAGCGTACAAGCCCTTCGTCGCGGGCCCGAGCTAGAGCCGCCACCGCGCCCGAGGGAGCGAAGGCGGTCTCCCACTCGTCGGGCTCCACGAGGTTGTGGAGCTGGATGATGTCGACGTGGTCGACGCCCAACCGGCGCAGGGAGCGTTCGAGGCCCGCCCGAGCCCCGTCCCCGCTTCGCTCGCCGGTCTTGGTGGCCACGAAGAACCGCCCCGGGTGCTCCGCGAGCCACGGCGCGAGCCGCAGCTCGGAGTCCCCGTAGTCAGCGGCGGTGTCCAAGTGGTTGACTCCGAAGTCGAGCAGCGTCGCCAGCACCGCCAGGGCGCGGTCCTGGCGCATGGAGGCCAGCGCGGCCGCACCGAAGATCACCCGCGAGCTGTCGTGGCCGCTGCGGCCGAACGGCGCGCGATCGATCACGTCCTGACCCTACCCCGGACGATCCAGCTACGCCGTGGCCTACGGTGAGCGCATCGACACAGGCCCGCTGGAGACCTACGGACCGCTGGCGCCCTATGGCTGGAGCGACCACTGGGCGCAGCTGCTCCGCCGGGTTCCCGACGACCCGGTGCCAGGCCGGGTTGTCCGCCACGACGGCGTGGCGTTGATGGTGGCCACCTCCGACGGCGTGGTACAGCTCAGCTTCGGGCGGCGCGTGTCCCCACCGCCCACCGTCGGTGACTGGGTGGCGGTGGCCGACGGGGAGCCGGTGGCCGTCCTCGAGCGCCGGTCGCTTCTTCGGCGCAAGGCCGCCGACGGCTCCACGGCGCAGTCCCTCGCCGCCAACGTCGACGTCGTGCTGTTGGCCTGCGGCGTCGACAGGCCGCTCAACCTGAGGCGCCTCGAGCGCGAGCTGGCCCTCGTGCACGACGCTCCGGCGACTCCCGTCATAGTCCTCACCAAGGTCGCGGCCGGCGTGCAGTCGGCACTCAAAGACGCCTTGTCAGCGCTCGACGGCTCCGCGCTCGGTGCCGACGTGGTCGCAACATCAGTCAAGGAGGGGATCGGCGTCGAGGAGCTGCGTGGGCGGGTTGGACACTCGACGGCCACCCTCATGGGGGAGTCCGGCGCCGGCAAGTCGAGCATCGTCAACGCCTTGACGGGCACCGACTCCGCCGCCACCGCTTCGGTGCGAAGCAGGGACTCCAAGGGCCGCCACACCACCACGACGCGCCAGTTGCACCTCTTGTCCGGCGGCGGCGTGCTGATCGACAGTCCCGGGATCCGTGCCGTGGGAATCTGGAGCGACCCCGAGGCGGTGGCGGAGACCTTCGCCGACCTCGACCGCCTGGCCGGCGAATGCCGCTTCGCCGACTGCGCCCACGACGTCGAGCCCGGCTGCGCGCTGGTCGCGGTGGCCGCTCGCGGCGACCTGGACCCAGTGAGGTTGGAGGCCTGGCGGGTGCTGCGCGCGGAGGCGTCGGAGGCGGCGGGCGCGGCGGGCTTCGTTCGACGGCCCCGCAACGCCAAGACCGGCGGCCGGCGCCGCTGAGCCGCGGCGGGTCAGGCAGCCTGGACGGCGAACCGCAGCGGCAGCCGGGCCGGTCCCCAGATCCCCACCGTCGCCGGCTTCCACTCGATCGGCCCGTCCAGCGCGAGATCGGGCATCCGTTGGGCGAGCAGGGGCAGTGCCTCTTGGAGCTCAGCCCGAGCAAGGGACGCGCCCAGGCAGTAGTGGATGCCCGAGCCGAAGGTGACCTGGGGGGTGCCGGCGGGACGGGTGATATCAAAGCGGTCCGCGTCGTCCCACACCGAGGGGTCCCGGTTGGCGGCGGCAAGGCTCGCCATCACCAGCGTGCCCGCCGGGAACACGACGTCGCGGTAGTCGATCTCCTCTGCTGCGAAGCGGATCGTGCCCCTCACCGTGCCGAGGTGGCGCATCGTTTCCTCCACCGCACGAGGGGCGAGCCCAGGGTCGGCGGCGAGCATCGCCCATTGGTCGGGGTGGTTGGTCAACAACGCCACGCTGCAAGCCAGCTGGTTGCGGGTGGTGTCGGTACCAGCCATCAGGACCGCTTCGACCAGCATCACCAGCTCGTCCACCGAGAGGCGGTCCCCCTGCTCCTCGGCGCTGATCAACTCACTCAGCAGGTCCTCGCCGAGGTCGGAGCGCCGCTGGTCGATCAACGCCCGCACGTACTCGTCGAGCTCCTCGGAAGCCCGGTTGATCTGGGGGAGGTCGTTGACCAGGTCGCTGTTGAAGATCCGGAAGATGTCGGTCGCCCATTGGGAGAACAGCTTCCAGTCCTGCTTCGGCGCTCCGAGCAGCTCGCAGATGATCGGGATC
>JBPCRR010000322.1:0-6652 GCA_050996645.1 Acidimicrobiales bacterium
CTCGTACCAGCTGAACGGCACGTACAGCTCCGCCACGTCGATCTCGCGCAGCGGGTCCCTGATGCCGGCCCGGCGGTACAGGTCGTGGGCGCAGTCGACGCCGGCTTGGGGCCGCGCCCCGTCGCGGCCAGGGAAGAAGGCCAGCTCGCTGCGCACTGACGTGGCGGTGATCCACGCTGGTGGCCGCTCCGCCGAGCCGGTGTGGCTCTCGTCAACGAGCACCATCGCGCACGCGCCGTCGGACGAGGGACAGGACTCAAGGAACCGGATCGGCTCCCACAACACCGGTGACTCCTTGACCTTTTCCAACGTGATGTCGGGCAGCTTGAGGTGGGCGTAGGGGTTCTTCAGGGCGTTCAGCCGGTCCTTGACCGCAACCTGCCAGCCCACGTACTCGGGCGCGCCGCTTCGCTCGATGTAGGCCTTCATGAAGGGGGCGAACGCGCCGCCTGCGCCAATCCCGCCGCCTTTGCCGCCAGCGAGCCCCCATTGGGCGTTGCCCTCCGACTGCTTCTCGTAAGCCACGACCAGCACTCGGCCGTGGATCCCGCCCTCTACCAGGTGAGATCCCACGATCATGGTGGAGGCCCCCACGCTGCCGGCGGTGTGCACGCGGAACATGGGCTTGCCCGCCGCCCCCAGGGAGTCTGCGAGAAACAGCTCCGGCTGCATCACCCCCTCGAACGCGTCCGGGGCTTTCCCGATGACCACCGCGTCGATGTCGCCCCAGCCGACCCCCGCGTCCTCGAGAGCTCGGGTGGCGGCTTCTCGCACGAGCCCGAACTGCGACACGTCGGCGCGGGCCTTGCGGTGCTCGGTCTGGCCGATGCCTATGACTGCGCACGGGCGGCTCATGGTGTCTCCAGGGCGCAGACCGGGTTGTGCTGCCGGCACTGGCCGTTGGTGGCATGGGCGACACCACGGTGGTGTTCGCCCGACGCCAGCCGAGCCGCGACCTCGATAATCCGAATCAGCCCTGTCGACATGACCGGGTTGGCGGCGAGGGGACCGCCCGAGGGGTTGACCACCGTGGACGCCGATAAGCCGAGGGCTTGGCGCAGGATGGGCTCCTGGGGCGAGAAAGTGGCAGAGACCTCGGCGACGTCGACCTCGCCCTCGTGGATCCCCGCCTTGGCCGCCGCTTTGGCCGTCGAGGGGGAGGTGGCGAGGTCGCGCATGCCTGGCTGGTGGGGCTCGACGCGGTGGTCGATTCCGCGGATCCACACCGGTCGCTCGGACAGCTCCCCGGCCCGGTCACCTGCGACAAGCACCACCGCGGCCGCCGCGTCGGAAATTGGGGGCAGGTCGTGGCGGCGCAGCGGGTCTCGGACGTAGGGGCCTGCAAGGAGGGAGTCGACGTCGGTTTCACCCCGGACCTGGGCGTTGGGGTTGTCGAGGGCCGCGCGGTGACTCCGCGCCACGACCTCCGCGAACTCACGCTCGGTCGACCCACCGGTTTCGATCAGGGCCCTGGCTTGCAGTCCCGCCAGCGACGTCGGGTCGATGCCGATCGGTTGTAGGTAGTAAGGGTCCATCTGCTGGGGGTACAACGCAGCGGGATCTATGGCTGAGGACTTGCCTGAGCCGAAGACCAGAGCCGTGTCGATGTCGTCCTGCTGCAGCCTCACCCAGGCCTCGTAGAGAGCCCACGCCCCGTCCCTTTCCACGTGGGACTCGGCGATCGGCGGCCACGCCCCGGTCGCTTCCAGGTTGGTGACGAAGGCGAAGGGCCCGCCCGTCAGGTAGTCGCAGCTTCCACCGACGGTGAAGTCGATGTCGCCCCGGGTCATACCCGCCACCTCGAGGGCGTCCTCTATCGCCTTGAAGAGCAGCTGCACCTCGTTGTCGGCGGATCGGCGCACCGAAGGGGTTTGGCCCCAACCCACCACAGCAACGTCTCGGATCGCCATCAGGACTCCGTCATCAGAACTCGTAGCCCCGGTAGGACTCGGGAGGCAGATCGGGCTCCCCCGTGGAGCGAAAGCCCGATACCGACCCCTCCAGAGAGACACCGGCGCCGCGCGCTGCCAGCCCCTCGAAGGTGCGCTCCTCGGCGGAGAGCCAGATCGCTTCGACCCGCAGTCCCGCCCTGACCTCTTAAATGGGGACGCCGCTGATGTCCTGGCCTCGAAGGGGCGTCGACGTGGCGTCGAGGACCACCGAGGCGTAGACGAACGGCTCTGTTTTGGTCTGGCCGTAGTAGCGCACCGGCGTGATCACAGTGAACGATGCCACGACCCCCTTGTCGGTCACCTCAATCTCGTCGCGGGCCACGACGGGCACCAGGCAGAGGGTGCAGAACCCCCGATTGGGCACGTACACCCGCTTGCACTCGGGACAGCGGCCCCCGAGGAAGCGGCCGGCCACCAGCGTCTCACCAAAGCGGACCACGTTGGGGGGGAGCACCTCGCGGTAGGTGAGGGTGACGAGCTGTTCGTTGACCGGGGGTGGCGCACCTGCGGCGCTCACGAGCTCGGCTCCGCCACGAAGGCCTCGATGTCGGTGATCCGGCCCTGCCTGTCTTCGCGCCATCGCGGCACCACGCGCATACCGCACCGCATCTCCGTCGCGCCGGCTGCCTCCACCACATGGGTCAGAGCCGTGCTCGCGCCGTCGAGGCGAATGAGTGCGAATGCGAAGGGGTGCCGGCACGGGTGGGTGTCCAAGGGGTGCTCGACCCAAGTCCACGACAGCACCTCACCCCCGGGTCCGACGGGTACCGACCCGGGCTGCACCGCTTCGCCGGTGTCGGGATCGTGCTCAAGCGGTGGTACGAGCACCCGGCCGGCGGTGGTGCGAACCCCGGTGATCTGAGCGTCCCGCAGGCCCTCGAAGAAAGCTCCGATGACCGGTCCGAGCGAGCGCATGTAGGGGAACTCGAGGGTGGTGACCACCTCGTGGACCGGCCCTTCCCCGGGAGGTGAGGCGACCGCGCTCACGCCCGCTCCGCGGCCTCGTCCTCGACGAGCGCCTCCAGGCCGGCGGTCGCATCGACGAACTCCGAAACGAGGTCGAAGATCACGTCGCGCACAGGACGGACTTCGCGCATCGCTCCCACGATCTGGCCGACCGGCATTCCGACCAGATCCCGGTTGTCGGAGCGGGCGATCCGACGTTGGGCTTCAGCGGTGAGCATGTACTGCAAGGGCATGGGGAGGGTCGGGGGAGCCTCCGGCTCGTCCCACGCCTGCGTCCACGCAGTGCGTAGCTGGCGTGCTGGCTTACCGGTCATGCAGCGCGACCTCACCGTGTCGCGCGAAGAAGCGGTGAGGAGCTTTTCGATCACCGCTGGGGAGGTGTCGCTCTCAGTTGTGGTGAGCCAGATCGAGCCGGTCCAGACCCCGTGCGCGCCAAGGGCCATGGCGGCGGCCATCTGCCGGCCCCTGCCGATCCCCCCGGCGGCGAGCACGGGCACGGGTGCCACGGCGTCGACCACCTCTGGGACGAGCACCATGGTGCCGACCTCGCCGGTGTGACCGCCGGCCTCGTAGCCCTGCGCCACCACGATGTCGACACCCTGGTTCACCTGGCGCTGCGCCTGTGCCACGCTGCCGACCAGTGCCGCAACCTTGACCCCTAATGAGTGAGCGTGGTCAATCACGTCCTTCGGCGGCGGCCCGAGGGCGTTGACGAGAAGCTTGATCGGGTGGGCGAGGGCTATGTCCACCTGAGGCCGCGCCCCCTCGTGGGTCCAGCCGAGCAACGTCATGGGGGGGTCGGCCCCGGGCGGCAGAGGCGGGACCTCGTAGCGACCGAGGACGTCCTCGACGAACCTGCGGTGCTCGGCAGGGATCATCGCTTCGAACTGCTCGCTCAGATGGTCGGGGTCCACCTCGCCGGCGCCGGCGTAGGACGCCGGCATGACCACGTCGACTCCATACGGGCGGCCGCCGACGTGTTCGTCAATCCACTCCAGCTCCAGCTCGAGCTGGTCAGGGGTGAAGGCCAGGGCGCCCAGCACTCCCAAGCCACCTGCCTTGGAGACCGCGGCGACCACGTCGCGGCAGTGGCTGAAGGCGAAGATCGGCAGGTCGATGCCAAACAGGTCGCAGATGGGGGTGCGCACGCAAAAAGTAGAACACGTTCTGAGATGTTCCGCAAGGCCGCTCGCCGATCCGAACCCGTGGTTTGGCGACGTTTCTCCCGCTGTGTGGGACGGGTCGATTGGGGCCGTGCTTGTGGAGCGCAACTCGGAGATCTACTCTGAAACTAGAACGCGATTCACTTTTTGAAATGGAGCGTCCCTTGGTCACCCCAGCGGTTCCTGCCGGTTTCGATGTCACCGACCCGGACCTGATCTCCGAACGGGTCCCGCTCGACGAGCTCGCCGAGCTTCGCCGGGCTCAGCCGGTGTGGTGGAACGCCCAGCGGAGGGGAGTCGGCGGCTTCGATGACGAGGGATTCTGGTTGGTCACCCGCCACGCCGACGTACGAGAGGCGTCGATCCACTCCGAGGTGTTCTCGACGTGGAGCAACACTGCGATCATCCGGTTCCACGAGGGCATGCCCCGCGAGGACGTCGAGATGCAGCGCCTCATCATGCTCAACGTCGATCCGCCTGACCACACGAAACTGCGGCGGATCGTCTCGCGGGGCTTCACCCCGCGGGCCATCAAGATCCTGGCCGACGCCCTCGCCGATCGCGCCCAGCGGATAGTGGCCGAGGCGCTGCGCAAAGGGACCGGCGACTTCGTCACTGACGTTGCGTGCGAGCTGCCCCTGCAGGCGATCGCCGAGCTGATCGGGGTTCCGCAGGAGGACCGCGACAAGATCTTCCACTGGTCCAATCAGATGATCTCCTACGACGACCCTGAGTACGAGATCGACCCGCTCGTGGCCTCCACCGAGCTGATCAACTACGCGATCGCCCTCGGGTCGGACCGCATGGCGAGCCCGCGCGAGGACATCGTGACAAAACTGGTCCACGCCGACGTGGACGGCCGGGGGCTGACGACTGACGAGTTCGCCTTCTTCGTCCTACTCCTGGCGGTCGCCGGCAACGAGACCACCCGCAACGCGATAACCCATTGAATGCTCGGCTTCTTCCAGCATCCGGACCAGTGGGAGCGCTACCGGGCCGAGCGGCCCTCGACCGCCGCTGACGAGATCGTCAGGTGGGCCACCCCGGTGATGATCTTCCAGCGCACGGCTCTCGCGGACACCCGCCTCGGTGGGGTGGACATCGCCGCCGGCCAGCGAGTGGGCCTGAGCTACAGCGCAGCCAACTTCGACCCCGAGGCCTTCGACCACCCGGAGCGCTTAGACATCGGCCGCGACCCGAATCCCCACGTGGGCTTCGGCGGAGGCGGCCCGCACTACTGCCTCGGGGCCAACCTGGCCAAGGTCGAGATCAACTTGATGTTCAACGCCATCGCCGACCAGATGCCGAACATCGCCCAATCGGGGCCGGAGCGCCGGCTGCGATCGGCGTGGATCAACGGGATCAAAGAGCTGCCGGTGCGCTACGCCTGAGACGCCTACCCCACGGAGGACGTGATGGACCGGGAGCGGTACAAGGACAAGGTGGCGCTAGTCACCGGAGCAGCTTCTGGCATCGGTCGCGCCACCGCCATTCGCCTGGCCGCTGAGGGAGCGGCCGTCGCGTGTCTCGACATGTCCGAAGAGGGCCTCGAGGAGGTCCGCGGGGAGATCGGCGGGCACGCCTTTGTCGCCCGTTGCGACGTGTCGGACCGCTCCGAAGTCCAGCGCGCGGTCGCTCGCGTGGCTGAGAAGCTGGGTCCTCCCGATGTGCTTTGCAACATCGCCGGCATTGGGCGCTTCCACCACACCCTCCAGATGACCGCTGAGCAGTGGCAGCGGATGATCGACGTCAACCTGACGGGCACCTTCTGGATGGCCCAAGCGGTGCTTCCCCATCTCATCGGACGCGGCGGTGTGATCGTCAACACAGCGTCCACCGCTGGCTTCCAGGCCCAACCCTTTCAGGCCGCATACTGCGCCTCCAAGGGCGGCGTGGTGATGCTTACCAAGGCTCTGGCTTCGGAGTACCTCGACCGCGGCGTACGGGTCAACGCCGTCGCACCCGGTGGCGTCGACACGGCCATCATCGCAAGCTTCGCGGAGATGCCCGAAGGCGTCGACATGTCACGGTTCATGCGGTACATGTCCCCGATGGGGTTCTGCAAGCCCGAGGACATGGCGTCGCTCTACGCTTATGTGGCATCCCCGGAGGCCCACTACATGACGGGGTCGGTGGTCACCATGGACGGCGGGATCACGCTGTGAACCTCGTCGTCGGCGACGAGACCCTCACTCCCCGCCAGGCTGACAGGCGCCGGCGGGTCATCGCCGCCGCGGTGGAGCTGGCTTCCGAGGGTGGCTACGAGCTGGTCCAGATGCGCGACGTGGCGGCACGGGCGGGGGTGGCGCTCGGGACCATCTACAGGTATTTCGAGTCGAAGGACCAGCTCCTCGCAGCCACCCTCGTCGAGTGGGCGGCACGTCTGGAACGCGCCGTGGAGGCCCGCCCGCCGACGGGGCCGACCCCCACTGCTCGGGTGGTGGAGGTCATCCGCCGGGCGTCGCGGTCGGTCGAGCGCAACCAGCAGCTCAGCACCGCAATTGTGGCGGCGATCGCCGGCACGGACAGCGAGATAAAAGTTTATCAGGCGGAGATCGAAGAAACCACGGC
>JBPCRR010000095.1:0-2881 GCA_050996645.1 Acidimicrobiales bacterium
GCCCTGCGGGCCGGCTGCGCCTGATCGTCGAGCGCGACCCGAGAGATCTTCTGCTCTTCGACCCTTGCTGGTGAGCCTCCGCGGGCGGACGCGGCGCCACCCGGGGTGGAGGCACAGAACGCCTCCACCGCCAGGGACACCGGGCCCCGTTCACGCGACTCGGTCTCGGGGTCCACCGGTGCCGCGACTTGACCGCACGAGGCCCAGGGATGTCTCGGCGGCCCGACGGCGCCCGAGGGGCGGTGGAGGCAGAGAGAGCGCCTCCACCCACCGCCCCGGGGCCCACCAGCCCCTGGTTCGAACTTGGAGGCCGCTCATGTCCGCATCGCCGTCGCCGTCCTCGCACTCCTGCGTGGTCCAGGCCATCACTCTGCGGGTGGCCGGGGACGTGGTCACCGAGGCGTTCGCCCATCACTTCGGGACCTTGGAGCAGGAGGTCGGGGTGCGGGCCGGGGACGTGTTGACCTACGTGCACTACCACGACATCGCCCGCGCGGTGGCCGAGGTCCACGCCCAGGCCGAGCGCCTCGCGCGCCTGGAGCTTGCCGCCACGGTCAGCGCCACGTGGCTGCACCCCGAGCCCGGTGCCTACCCGCCCGGGGTGCTGCTCCGGTTCGGGACCCGGCCGCGGACCGGGCTGGAGCTGGTCCCGCGACGCGCGCTGGGCGCGCAGGTGGTGCCCGCCCACGTCGCGGTGCGGGTCGGGCCGGTGCGCTGGCAGGTCTGCGACCAGCGCGCCGCGCACGCTCTGGCCCAGGTGTGGCGCCACTGCGCCCGGATGCTCGCCGGATAACCGATCCTCTCCGAGGGCTGGGGGTTGTCCACACGCCCGGCCCCAGGGCCGGGGTTGTCCACAGAACCCGCTCGCGGGTCGGTCCGGACCCCCGCCCGAGGCCACTCTCACGAAGCGTGAGCACACCTTCTGCCCCCGACCCCGCCTCTTCGAGCAACCCCGCGCCGAGCGACTCCCAGCGCGCTGGCGGCGGGGTCGGGTGGGCGCTGTTCTCCGGCGCCGACCTCGACGTCCCCCAGCCCGGCGACCACGGCGCGGTCTCGGGCGTCGCCCCCGACCAGGCCACCGCATGGGGCGCGGTCCTCGACGCCGCCCGCGACGCCCTGACCGGCGCCGACCCCGCAGCCGGGGCGTGGCTACGGGTCGACACACCCGAACGGCCGCACGGCGAACTGGTCTACCTCGGCCGCGGCGCCAACGACACCGACGTCGCCGAGTTCCTCGCCGAGGTCCGCCGCGACCGCACCGTAGGACCCTCAAGGCCGGGCGGGCCGAGAACCCTGATGGAGCCGCCTACGGCGGCGCGCTGGTGGGGCCCCGCGAGCTTAATCGGGCCGCTCTCCCCATCAAGGATCAAGGGCGTCTACGGCGTCGCTGCGCGACCAGACTCCGTCCGGCCTTGACGGCGAGTGGCCGAGTCGCTTACCTCCGGAGCCCGCGTCGTCGCGGTACGCCCGCTCAACTATGACGTCGCTTCGGGCGGGGTCGCCGCGCCGCGGATGGGGGCACCGGTGACCTTGTCCCGCGGTGCGGCACCGAGCAGTCCGCGGAAGCCGGCTTCGGTGCCGCACTCTCGGACGAGCTTGGCGACGTAGGGCTTGGTGTAACCATAGTCGCCGTGCCGCTCGTCGTAGACGCAGTACTGCTCCACGGTCCGTGCGGGGTTTTCAGTCTTCGTCGGGGGACGCACGGCGAGCTGCTTCCATGCCTTGGTGAAGTCACCGCTCGTGAACAGGTAGGGGATTTGGGCCTGCACTTCTGCTGCCGCCTGGGTCGGTTTCAGCAGTCCGTGCCCAACGACGTTGCGCTGCTGTTCGCGCACCACCACGTAGCCCTTTCTACCGATCGCTTCCACAGCTTGACGCTGGTCATCGGTGAGGTCGTCGTAGCGGGTGAACTGGACGGCCAGCGCGTCTGGGTCGCGTGGTGCCAGCTCTTGCAGAATGCGCAGCCGGAGCTCGTATCGCGGGTCAGTGCTGGTCGCTGGGTCGAGGCCGGCCTGGTAATTGGCGATGTACGTGCGCAGGGGTGCGGTCAGCCGCGTCCGGAGCCGGCGCAGTGTCCGCTCTCCTTCGGTGGTGAAGCTGCCTACGAACACCGGGAACCGCAGTCTGATCGCCAGCGAGGAGGCGGACCCGAACTGGCCTACCAGCTCCTCCTCGTAATTGAGCAGCAGGGCTTGCGCGTGACCACCGAGCGCCGCGGTGAGTGACTCCTGCTGCCGTGCGTATCGGTGCTCGATCTTGTTGCGCAGCGCGATGAAGAACTCCAAGTTTGCGCGAACCGGGTGCAACCTATCCGGCCAGCGTTCCTGCACGCAGCGCGCCAGCTCCCATCGCTTCGGTTCACCATCGATCCGCTCGAGCAGGCGAGGGTTATCGCGACGCCGGTAGCGGAAATCAATCCTGTCTCGGGTGAGCTCGGCGTGGAGCAGGTAAAGCCACGCCATGTGCATGTGAACAACGAACCCCTCGAACGCTCGCGTCTCCGCAGAGTCGTTGTAGAGTCGTACCGCGAGAGCGGCCTCGTCCTGCGAGACGCCCACCATCTGTGTGTGTCGCCGCGGGGGTGCCACGCTCCGCCTTTCCTCCCAACTAAGCGAGCAATTATGACTCTCGTGACCTGCAGCGGGTCACGCCTCGGCCTTGGCGGGCGGCCCGAGGCTCTGGTTACGTCGGACCGAGGGTCAGCTGGCCACCTGCGGCGGCAGGTGGTTTCGGAGCGTTCCGGGCTGAGGGATCGACCGGGAGCACGCCGCTCGCCGTGAGGTCGCTGACTGAATACGTGTCGGGAAAGTTGATCTGGGTCGGCGTGTCGGCTTGGTAGAAAGATCTTCTCTGTTGAGGCTGGGCGGGTGGCTGATCACCC
>JBPCRR010000410.1:0-4211 GCA_050996645.1 Acidimicrobiales bacterium
GGCCTGGTTGCTGCGCCGTCCAAATGTCGTGGTGATCCCCGGAGCCAGCAGCGTGTCTCAGCTTGAGTTCAACGCCGCCGCGGCTGATCTGGAGCTGAGCGAGGAGGAGGACCGCCAGCTGACCGAGGCCAGCGATGGCTTCAGGCCCGAGGGCGGCGCGGCTGCGATTCCCAACCTCTTGCGGGCACGCGTCCGGCGCTGACCAGCGATCCTAGCTGTCAGGTCGCGCTGGCGTAGCGCTGCCACGCCGCTTGGCGGCTCACCCCGAGCGTCTCGCCGATGCGCTCCCACGTGACGCCGCGCTCGCGAAGCACCGCTACCAGCTCCCCTACTGCGTCATCGACCCGGTCGGCGATGGCCTTTGCCGCCACAAGTGAAGCGAGGAGCCCGTCGTCGCCCATAGATGCCCACCCCGCGAAGTCGGGTATCGCCTTGCCTTCGATCGCCCGCTTCGCGAGCCCCACGCAGTCCCCGCAGATGTACACGCCGGGGCCTGCCACCAGGGTCGCGACGTGATCGTGGTCCCTTCGGCAAAAAGAGCAGTACATGGGCTGAATTGCCATGCGTCAAGGATAGCTTGACGCATGGTCCTTTGTCAAGGACGAACTGACACAAGGCCCTTCGCCGCGGCCAGCCACGATGGCCATTAGCCTCTCTGCAGACCACCCGGGAGTAAGCCTTGCCTAGACGCAGCAGAATCGCTCGCAGCGCCCTCTGGTTGGCGCTGGCCGCAATGCTGACAACAGGAACGGCCTACGCCGCCACGCCCTTCAAGGTGCACGAGCGCAAGGTGCTCCTGGTCGGCACCTACCACGGGATCCCCGGCAAGTACGGCTCTCTACAGGCGGCGGTCGACGCCGCTCACCCCGGGGACTGGATCCTGGTGGCTCCGGGCGACTACAAGACGACGTCGACCCGGGCGCCCGCCGGTGCCTCGGACACCCCCGCAGGGGTGCTGGTACAGACCCCAGCGCTGCACATCAGGGGCATGGACCGCAACGCCACGGTGATCGACGCGACCAAGGCGGGGTCCGCGGTCTGCAGCAGCGCGAAGGCAGACCAGAACTTCGGCGCCGGCGGCAACCTCGGCCTCAACGGGATCATGGTCTGGAAGGCCAACGGCGTGTCGGTCCAGAACCTCACTGTCTGCAACTTCCTCGCCGGCTCGGGCAATGCCGGCAACGAGATCTGGTGGAACGGCGGTGACGGCAGCGGCCAGGTCGGGGGCTGGGGCTTCAACGGCACGTATCTGAACGCGACCAGCGGCTACTTCGGCGGGCCCTCGACGGCGGCCAAGTACGGGATCTTTTCGAGCAACTGGAGCGGTGGCAACTGGGACCAGACCTACGCCAGCAACTTCAGCGACTCGGGTTACTACATCGGCGCCTGTCAGAACGTCTGCAACCAAACGGTCGACCACGCCTGGGCGCAATACAACGCCCTCGGCTACTCGGGCTCCAACTCAGGTGGCCAGCTGGTGGTGAAGAACTCGCAGTTCGACCACAACGAAGACGGCTTCGACACCAACAGCCAAAACGGCGACAACCCCCCTCCACAGGACGGGACCTGCCCGAACGGCGCCATCAGCCCGATCACCCACACGCACTCCTGTTGGGTGTTCATGCACAACTTCGTGCACGACAACAACAACCCAAACGTGCCCTCGGTGGGATCTGCGGCGGCCGGGCCGGTAGGTACCGGCTTCTCCCTTTCCGGAGGGCGCAACGACACCGTGACCGCCAACGTGTTCGCCAACAACGGCGCGTGGGGGGCGATCCTCGTTCCCTACCCCGACAACGGTCCTCCCTGCACCGGAGGCACCCTGACGCCGGTGGCTTGTCTCTACGACGAGTACGGCGATGCGATCGTCGGCAACACCTTCTCCCACAATGGCTTCTTCGCCAACCCGACCAACGGCGACGTGGCTGCGGTCAACCTGGAGCCAGGGCCCACAGACTGCTTCGCGGGCAACGTGCAGCCCGGCGGAGCCGCGGTCACCACCAGCCCCCCGCTGCTGCAGACCCTCTACCCGAGCTGCAACGGCTTGCCCACCTTGCCGGATCTCAACGCCCCGTTCCTCGCCGAGGTGGCCTGCGACTCGCAGTCGATCTCGATCGGCGGCCTGTCCGGCGGCACCACCTGCCTCCCAGGCGCCAACTACCCGCGGCGAACGCAGGTTGTCATGCACCCCCTGCCGGCGGGGCTCGCCACGATGTCCAATCCCTGCACCGGCGTGCCCCGCAACGCCTGGTGCCCAGTCTGAGATCCGTTCAGCTGCCGTACGCGCGGGTGAGCACCTCGAGGTTGAGCCCCGAGGGATCCTCGAAGTAGAAACCCCGACCATTGGTGTTTAGCTGGTTCTTCTCGCGATGCCCCGGGTCGGCCCAGTAGGAGAGACCCCGCTCCTTGACCCGGGCGAGGATGGCGTCGAACTCCTCCTCGGTGACCAAGAACGCGTAGTGCAGCGGCACCGCTCCATGGCGGTCGCCGAAGTCGAGGCTCACCCCGTTCGCAGTCTCCACGCACACGAACGGCCCGAGCTGTCGCGGAGGGTCGAGGCCGAGGATCTCGGCAACAAAGGTGGCCGACTCCACCTTGTCCTCGACGGGAACGATCGTGTGGTTCAGCTGTGCGGTCATGGATCCCTCCCTCGTCATCCGTACGTCAGATGCCTCAACTCTCCCCGGGGCCAACCAGGCCGAAGGTATCATCCGGTGTCCGCGACGAGGCTGGGGGCGATCCCGCCATTTCTCCGCAGTTTTGGTCAGAGACTCAGTTGAGGGCGTCGAGGTCTATGCCCATCTCCGTGGCCTTGGCTCGGGCTTCGGCAGGAAAGATGTTCTTCACGATGAAGGGATCGGAAGTGAGCGAATAATCGGGCGCGAGGGTCTTGGTGTAGCGGTCGACATAGAGGAGTTGTTTGGCTATGAGCACCAGTTCACGGGGCATGGTCGCGTGGAAGTTCTTCATGATGTCCATCGATTGAGTGACGAGCGCGGCGATGTCGATGTTGCCGAAGCCGTCGTCGAGGAGGTTGCCGATCAGCATGCTCAACATGGCGCCGAGCTCCTCATCGGTGCCGGCGTCGGGTGGAACGGCGCCGATGCTGCGGAAGACTGCAGCGAGACGGACAAAGTTGCGGTCGAACATGCAAGTGTAAAAGAGGTCTTTCAAGACCTCTTTCCACTCGTGGGTGAGCTCGCCCATGATCCCGAAATCGAGGTAGCAGCCGCGGCCGTCATCGAGGGCCCACATGTTGCCGGCGTGCATGTCTCCATGGAACGGTCCGTGCACCATGACCGACTCGGCCCACACCTTTGCGCCTCGACGGAGGATCAGTTGGCCGTCCATGCCCCGGTCAGCAATCTCCTCGAAGCGGTCCATCGGAATTCCGTGGACGCGTTCCATGCATATCGTTCGAGTCCCACAATGGTCCCAGTAGATCTTCGGGACCGTGACCATGGTGTTGTCGCCGAATACCCAAAGGCGCTCGCGGAATTCGTCTTGCCGTAACGCTTCGAGCGCGGGGTTGAGCTCTTGGAACGTGACCGCGTGAAGGTCCGCGATGATGTCCCGTGCTCCCGCTCGCCGGCCCCAAGGGGTGCGTTCGAACCAGCCGGCGAGGCGACATCCGACGCGCAGGTCGGTGCCCATTGCCTCGGCGATGTTGGGGCGCTGCACTTTGACCACAGCATCTCGGCCGTCGTCGAGGGTGCAGGCGTGCACTTGGCCGATCGATGCTGCCGACAATGCCGTGTCGTCGAAGGTGGCGAACACTTCGTGGACGGGTCTACCCAGGTCTACTTCAATGACCCGGTGAACCTCGCCCGTCGGAAAGGGCGGGACTGCATCGAGGCAGCGACGTGATGCCGACGCCAACGCAGGCGGGATGAGCGCCGAGGAGCTGGCCATCAGCTGGCCGACCTTGACGAAGGTGGGGCCGAGGGTGATAAATCCGTCGACGAGGCCGTCGCAAGCCGCTTCGAACGGTGCGCGGCGCCGCCTGACGAGCCCGACTGTGACCGCGCGCAGCACCGAGAGAGCCAGCACCACGAAGACCACTGCAAGGCGGACCACATCGCTCCATCGGAGGCCCGTAAGCGACGGGTTCTTCACTTCGAGCGCGGCAGGCGGAGGCCCGTCTGCAAACGGACCGCGGAACGCTTTGTCGGGGACTGCGACAGTCACGATGCCATCGATTGTTGCCGAGC
>JBPCRR010000032.1:0-4149 GCA_050996645.1 Acidimicrobiales bacterium
GGGGCGGCCCTGGCGCACCTCGACTCCGACGGCAGGGCGGTTGCGCCGGGGGCCACCCCGTTCGCCGGCCGTCGGCGCGTGACGTGACGCCGTCGACCACGACCGTCGTCGTCCACAGCGCCCCCAAGAACATTTGGAATAACGAAATGGTCACGCTAGGGTAAGCCGCCACCCCCCAGTACGCCTCCGTCGTGCCAAGGAAGCCCCCCACTTGACTGACGCTGTTTACCGTGGGCGCCACCGTGCCCCGGCGGGACGCCACCGTGCTCCCGCATCGAGTGCATCCAGCCTGCCCCGGTTCGCTACGTCCGGCTACCTGGTACCCACGGCCGCCGCCGCGACGCTGGTTCTGACCGCCACCGGGTCGCACTTCGGGACGTCGATCGGGCCCACGGCGGTCACGGGCGCCACCACCCTGACGCCGACCGCGTCCGGGACCGCCTCGGCGAGCCCCGGCACCCCCCCGATCGAGCGGGACGTGCCTGGCCGAGCTGGCCGCGACAGCAGCCGGGCTGCCACGGCGACGAGCGACACCGCCACAGACGCCCTGCCCATCTCTGACGAGGAGAATGCGCGCCTTCAGGCCCCGGCGGCGGCGAACGCGGCCCCCCCGGCTGTCGCGCCGGACGCTCAGGCTCGGGTGAAGGCCCAGGCCGAGGCGGCTCAGGCCGATGCGGCCCACACGGCCACGGCGCACGCGTGGGTACCTCCGATCAGCGGGGCCTACGCGTTGACGTCCGGGTTCGGTATGCGCTGGGGCTCGCTGCACCCGGGCCAGGACTTCGCGATCCCCGTTGGCACGCCTGTCAAGGCCCTGTCCACCGGCACCGTGGTCTTCGCCGGCTGGGAGGGTGGCTACGGCAACAAGCTCGAGATCCGCTACTGGGACGGCACGGTGTCGTGGTACGCCCACAACAGCAAGCTGCTCGTCGCCAAGGGTGAGAACGTCAGCCCCGGCGAGACGGTCTCCATGTCGGGCAACACCGGCCACTCGACGGGCGCTCACCTGCACGTCGAGATCCACCCCGACGACGGCAGTCCCGTCCCGCCGCTCCCGTGGCTCAAGACCAAGGGGATCATGCCCTGACGAGACCCAGCTCTGACGGGCGGGTCATCCTCCGCGCCAGGAGGTGACGTTCGGGTCCCGACCGCGGTGCCTGGTTTCTTGGCTTCAGCGGTCATCGTCGCGATGGACAGACTGTAGGGCGGTGTCATACGCGGCGAGTGTCTGGTTGATCATGTGGTCGCGGCTGAACTGGGGGGTGCGCGCTCGTCGGATGCCGTTGCGGGCTTTGCGCGCGGTGTCGGGGTTGCGGAGAGCGGCGTTGATGGCGTGGGCGAAGGCGCGCGGCGTGATCTCGTCGACAAGCCACGCGGTGTCCGGGAGGAGCTCGTTCGGGGGTGGGAGGTCGAAGGCTACTGGTACGCATCCGCAGGCGGAGGCTTCCAACAAGGTCAGCCCGAAACCCGTGTACACGAGGGGATAGGCGAGCAGCTCGGCTGCCGCGTAATAGATCGGCATCTCTTCGCGCGGCACGTAGCCCACCCGGATCAGTCGACCCCCGACCGGACTGGGTGGCTCAGACTCGCTCGAGGGCCAGATGGCCAACACCCGCACGTCCGCATCCAGCAAAGGCAAGCTGTCCAGGAGCGTGCGTCCGCGGAACCCGAAGAACGGTCCCACGTACAGCACATACCGCAGGGTGGGGTCCAAGCCGAGCTTACGGCGAGCCTGGCCGCGGGATAACGGTGTGAACAGGTCGGTGTCTACGCCGTTGTAGACGACGCTGATCCGCTCCTGCGCCGCGCCATAACCGCGGCTGAGGTCATTGCGGACCTGGTCGGAGACGGCGATGCAATGGTCGGACACCCGCGCGAGAGTGGCCTCCGTGACAGCGGCCGGTTGGGTCATGGCAATGTCGGGTTCCTGTGGAAGTCCGAGCTCCTGCAGCCGCAGCATCCCCCCGAGAGCGGTCAGGTGGAACGTCGTGACCAAGGCAGGCCGTGGCCCCGGGGTCCCAGCGACGTGCAGGGCGGTGTGGTAGCCGTAGTGAGACTGCACGTGCACGATGTCGTAGGTCGTCAGCTCCTCAGCCTCGGCCAGCTCCTGGGAGGTGCGCCATGTCTCTAGGAACGCAGTGTCGGGACTGGCAGTCGGCCGGTCGGCGGGGAATGCAGTCACACGCTCCAGGAGCGGAACGGTGGCCGCCGGCAGGTAGAGACTGGGTCGGCATACCACCCGCACGTCGATGCCTCGCGCCAGGAGCCCGGCGCACAGGTCATGCACTTGGCCCTCGAGTCCGCCGGCCCCTGGAGCGGGCAGGTGGTGAAGTACCACACAGACCTTGATGTGCGGCCTCCCCAGTCCGGCGGGCTAGATCCAGCGGGCCCGGTTGAACAGCGTGTACCGCAGATCCCGGCTGCGGTCCTTAAGGTACCTGGCCGGGACCCCGCCCACCATCGTGTAAGCGGACACGTCTTTGTTTACCAGCGACGCCGCTGACACCACCGCACCCTCACCGACGGTGACCCCCGCCAACACGGTGCAGTTCATGGTGATCCACACCCGGTCCTGCACGACGGTTCTGGCCAAGGGCCCGGCGAAGTCCGGGCTGTCCGGTTCGTGGCTGCCGGCGATGAACGCCGTGTAGGCACCAACGTTGACGTTGTCACCGATCGTCAGGCCCGGTCCTTCCCCGAGTCTGACGGCCCGGCCGTCCAGCTGGCAGAACTCGCCGATGATGCAGTGGTCCCCGATCTCGATCCCCTGCGGCGTCATCACCCGCACGTTCATCATGATGTTGCTGTCCGGGCCGATACGCAGCCCGGCCGCCCGGTACAGCGCCAGCCGAGCCGCGGGGAACGGGACCTTGTTGACCACCGTATTCAACAAGTACCCCAGAAACAGCTCATCCGAGCGGGCAGCCTGGGTCACCAACGCCGCCAACGCCGCCAACCCGACCGAGCCACCGACCGCCAACCCCAGCTTCCGCATCCCCGCCACCGTCGCCACCGTCGCCACCGTCGCCTCCGTCGCTGTCGGCCCCCGGCCACGCCACCGTCAGCAGCCACCGCGGGACGCGGGCCCGCCAGTCTGCCAGCAACTCCGTCAGAGGGCCACCGGACAAAAGGGGTCACGGCCGGCACGCCCCGGACCGTCGCTGGGGACGGCAACGGCAGGCATTGGCGGGGCTCCGTCGTCTGCGGCGGGGTGGCAGTGAGCGTTCCCTCCAGCTCCGGGGGTCGTCCGTTCGACGGTCGGGCCTGGATGAATGCCGGATGCGACGAGGGCGCGTGGAGGAGTGGTCTCGATGCAGGGGATTTCTGTTCTCGGCGCGTCCTGCTGCTGGGATGGGGCGGGGAGCGCAGAGTGCTGAACAGGATGGACTGCCGCTTGGATCACGGAGGGAACATGCACGGGTACACCCCGGAGGAGAGTGCCGCTCTGGTGGCTGCGTGCACGGCGGCGGCGGCGCACCGGCGGGACCACCACCATGCCCCGAGCGTGACCTGCCAGCCCCATACCGTCGAGGTCATCCATCTGGGTCATCGCGCGGTCACGGTTTGCCACGACTGCCAGTCCGACTCCGGCTTTCTGCCCGAGCGTGAGGCGGACGCCGTCGCGCACGCGCACCGACTGCAAACTACGGGCGACGCCGGCGCACACCTGGGCCCGGCCGCCTGACGGTCAGACATGCGGCCCGCGGCCCGCGACTCGGGGGCGCTGGGCCTTGCCATCTGCTGCGCCACGCTCGCGCTCATCTGATGCTCATCTGTCCCGTACCGGGTCTGATGGAGGCTCATAAGACGACGAAGGAGGCGCCTTGGAGCCCTCCGGGGAGCTCCACCCACTGGCGGCAGTGTGCA
Organism: Acidimicrobiales bacterium; assembly: GCA_050996645.1. Classification (GTDB taxonomy): domain Bacteria; phylum Actinomycetota; class Acidimicrobiia; order Acidimicrobiales; family Palsa-688; genus JBPCRR01. The sequence continues at coordinate 3,868 of JBPCRR010000032.1, forward strand.
GCGCATACCCTGATACGAGGCGCGCCCTATCTGGGCGCCGGTGTGTAGCACCTCTGGAACTCGCGCAGAGTCAGAGGGGCGTTCCGGGGGTTCTCTCGGGGCGACCGCTACCCACACGAGGCGTCTATGGCCTGTGGTCTCTCATGCTGACCGGCGAGGGTCAGGCTAGGTCGAAGGGGCGTCCTGCGGTGATGTCGGCGGCGAGTTGGTGCAGCGTTGCCGCGGGGATGCGTACCCCAAGGGGTGTGAGGGCGTGACGTAGGACACGATGGACCTGGACGG
>JBPCRR010000119.1:0-3389 GCA_050996645.1 Acidimicrobiales bacterium
GATCGGCGACCGCCGCCTCCTCCCCCCGGACTTCCTCCCCCCCCACCCGCCGCCCGCCGACCCACACCGATCGCCACCCACCCCGAAGGGGGGCCCTGTAGGCCTTGGAATCGATCACCCACACCCGGCCGGAGCCGATCACCACGTGGTCGATGTTGGCCCGGCTCCCAGGCACGCCTCTGTCGTGGGCGACGTAGAAGCGCCGCCGTGACAGGCGCTCCAGCAATGCCGCGGTGGCTTCCTCCCCGGCGGCCCCCCGAAGCCAACGCTCGGGGTCCGGCTCCGGCCGCAACACCAAGGCCGCGACCAGCAGCGCCGCCCCTGCGACCAGCGTCGGGACCCGGATGTCGGGGGCCGCCCCGGCCATCCACCCGGCCGCGAGCATCCCCGCGCCCGCCGCCGCGGCCGCCGCGGATGCGATGAGGCGCACCCGGCGCCGGCGAAGCTCCGCCTCATAGGCCAGCGTCGCCGAGATCCCCGCACCACGCTCGTTCACCACTGGCAAAACTACACCGCCGTCATTCAAGGCGCCGCGACGGAGTCACAGCGATGTGATTTGCTGGAGGCATGCGCGTGGCGGCCCTCGGTGACGCCCATCTGGGAAGGAGCTACTACCCGTTCACGACCAACGAGGGGGTCAACCAGCGCGAGTGGGACTTCGAGCGGTCGTTCACTGCGTCGGTCGAGCTCGCGTTGGCGCAGCAACCGGAGTTGATCGTGTGGCTCGGCGACATCTTCGACCATCCCCGGCCGACCTACCGCTCCTACCGCGTGGCTCAGCGAGCGCTTGCCCGGGTGCGGGAACACGGGATCCCGGCGGTGATCATCAGCGGGAACCACGACACGCCCCGGCTCCCTGGCACCGGCAGCCCCTACTCGGCACTGGCGGACAGCTTCCCCGAGATGCACTTTGCCCACCGCCTGAGCTACGAACGCTTCGAGTTGGCGGGGCTCGTGGTCCACGCGGTGCCCCAGATGCTCACCGTCGACGCCGCGCTGGCAGCCCTCGACGAGGCCGCCGCCTCCCGCAGCGCCGACCGGACCAACCTGTTACTGACCCACCCGCGGCTGATGCAGCTCCAGCCCCGCCACGCCGACATCAACGAGATCGAGCTGGACACCGGCCGCATCCGCTCAGACCTGGTATTGCTATGCCACTACCACACGTTCGCACGCGTTACGGGCAACATGTGGTACGCCGGATCGACCGACACGTTCAGCTTCTCGGACGACCCCGATAGGGAAAAAGGGATAGTCGTGCTCGACACCGACACCGGCGAGTGCCGCCACGTGGCGCTCGAGGGAACACGGCCGCTGGTGACCCTCGAGTCGGTATACGCCCTCGGGCTGTCAGCTGCCGAGCTGGCCGATCAGGTGCTCCGGCGTGCGGCCACCGCTCCCCCGGGCTCGGTTGCCCGCCTGTATCTCGAAGGCGTTGATCCCGGCGCGTACCGGCTCCTCGACCTCCAGGCCGTCCGCGACGCTGCCGGTGAGGCGCTGTACCTCAAGCTCGAGCCGCAGTTCGCCGCCACGGCTGTGCACACGGAGCTGCCCACCGTCGACACCCTCGGCGCGCAGTGGGAGGGGTACCTGGCTCACCAGGACCTCGTCGGGTTGGACCGTGACCGGTTGCAGTCCCTCGGGCACCGCTACATAGGCTCCGCCATCGAAGCCGCCGGCTGAGCCCCACGGATGCTGCTGACCCGCCTCTACCTGCGGAACTTCCGTGTTTACGAGGACGAGCTCGAACTCGCCCTGCCCCCCGGCCTGGTCGGCGTGTACGGGCCCAACGGTGCGGGCAAGTCGACGCTGCTCGAAGCCATCCTCTTCACGTTGTGGGGGCGTGCCCGGACACCGAAGGAGGAGATCCGCTCCGCCGGCGTGAGGGCAGACTGCGTCACCGAGCTGGAGTTCGAGCACGAAGGTCATCTCTACCTGGCGCGGCGAACCCTCAGCGGGATCAACAGCTCCGTGCGGGCCCAGGCCCACTGCGACGGCCTGATCATGTCTGAAGGCGTGCGCGACACCGCCCGCTACCTGCACTCGGTCCTCGGGATGGACGACGCGGCGTTTCGCGCCTCTGTGTTCGCCGAGCAGAAGCAACTGGCGGCGTTCTCGTCACAAAGCCCTGCCGACCGCCGCCGCCTCGTGCTCCAGCTGCTGGGCATCACCCCGCTCGACGCCGCGAGGGACATGGCCCGCAAGGACGCCAGGGAGCGCGCAAGCGAGCACGAGCGCCTGAGCGCGATGCTGCCTGACGTCGCGGCCCGGGAGGTGGCCGCCGCGGACGCTGACGTCGCTGCCCGGGCGGCCGAGGCCCTCTCAGCGCGCGAGGAGCAGGCCGCCGAGGCCGCACGCGCCCTGGTCGATCGAACCGCCGCCACTCTCGCCGACCTGGACTGCCTGCGCCAGCGCCACGAGGCGCTCATGATCGAGGGGCGAGCGACGCGCGGGGAGCTCGAGCTGGCTCAAGCCGAGGTCGGGTCGCTGTCGGAGGAGCTCGAAGCGCTTCGTGGGGCCGCAGCCGAGCTCGAACATCTCGAACCCCTGGCCGCGCTCGCCGGCGTCACTGAAGCCCGGTTGCTCGCCCTGTCCAACGCGCCCGACGCCGCCCGCGCCGCTGCGTCGATCTCGATGCCTGACCCCCCCGAGCCCTTCGACGAGGTGGCCCACGAGTGTGCCGTGGATGCGGCGGAGGCGGCGCGGACCGCCCTGGCGTCGCTGCAGGGCCGTCACCAGGCCGCCCTCGCTGAGTTGGAACGGGCCAGGCGCCAGGCCGAGTCGTCGAGGTCCCTCTCGGGGGAGGGCGCCTGCCCGCTGTGCGGCCAGGCCCTGGGGACTGCGTTCGAGGAGGTCCGGCGCCACCGCGCCGAGGAGGTCGCGGAGGCCGAGCGGCGCCTCGGCGCGTTGGCGACCGAGGAGAAGCGGGCGGCTGCGGCCGCCGAGGCGGCCCTGTCGATGCTCCGGCGCTCGGAAGAGGCGCGCCGGCGGGCGCAGGCGGCTCAACAGGGCTGGGAACAGGCCGTCACCCGCCGAGGTGAGGCCGAAGCAGCGCTGGTCAAGGCCTGGGCGTCGCCGGAAACGGGTGGGCCCGCCCCCGCCGCCACCCCCTCAGCGGTCGCCGAGCTCGAGCGCCTGGTGGAAGCGACCCGTCTGGACATGGCAAGCCAGCGCGCGGCGGCTGCCTCGGCGCAGACTTTGCGGGGCCGCCTCGAACGCCGCGGTGCGGTCGAGGAGTCACTCGCGGCCGCGCTCCGGCGCACGGAGGCAGCCGAGGTTCGCCGACGGGAGCTGCTCGACCAGCTCGCCGCCCTCGCCTACGACGCGTCGGCGCTGGAGGCTGCCCGCCAGGCGCACGCCCACGCGTCGGCGGCTGCCGAAGAGGCGGC
>JBPCRR010000152.1:0-3846 GCA_050996645.1 Acidimicrobiales bacterium
GGCCTGGTCGGCCAGCAGCTCTTCGCTGGCGAGGCCACCCGCCTTGCGTACGGTACTGACGAGGCAGCCGAAGGGCGCGACGCGTTCTTGGCGAAGAGGCCTCCGGACTGGTCCCCCTACCCGTGGCACTACTGAGCGGCTGATGTCTGCTCCTTGGACGGCCGAGCGCCATCTGGTTCGCGGCGCCGGCGGCGACGTCGAGGTGGTGGTTGCCGGGCCGAGGGAGGGTCTGGCTCTGGTGTTCCATTACGGCACGCCTGGCGGGGCGGAGCCCTGGCCCGAGGGCTTCGAAGCCGCGGGGGCGCTGGGACTGCGGTCGGTGTTCGTGGGCAGCCCGGGGTACGGGGCCTCGACTCCGTGCCCCGGCCGCCGGGTGGCCGACGTGGCTGGCGACGTCGAGTCGGTGCTCGACGCCATCGGCGCTGAGCGCTTCGTCACCGCCGGCTGGTCCGGCGGTGGACCCCATGCCCTGGCGTGTGCAGCCCTCCTCGGCGAGCGCTGCCTGGGGGTCGCCACGATCGCCGGCGTGGCACCGTTCGACGCTGAGGGGTTGGACTGGCTCGAAGGCATGGGGCCCGAGAACCGCGAGGAGTTCGCGCTTGCCCTCGCCGGGGACGCGGCCGCGCTGCGGCGCTCCCTGGGCGATGCGGCCCAGGCGCTGCGGGAAATCGGCCCCGATCAGCTCGTCGACGCGTTCGGCGGCCTCCTATCGGAGCCGGACAGGGCCTGCCTGCACGGGCCGTTCGCCGCTTACGTGGCGGCGACGATGCGGCGAGCCGTGGTCGAGGGGGTCGAGGGGTGGTACGACGACGACAAGGCATTCATGAAACCCTGGGGCTTCGACCTCGAAGCTGTAGCGGTACCGGTGATCATCTGGCGGGCCGACCTCGACCTCATGGTGCCCCCTGCGCACGGCGCGTGGCTGGCTGCTCACGTGCCCGGGGCGAAGGACCGCCTGGTCGCGGGGCAGGGCCACCTGAGCCTGCTCGAGGGCCACTATCGGGCCGTTGTGTCGGAGCTGCGCCTCCTAGCGGTCACCGGATGACCGGGCTCGCTCAGGTCGTTAGAGTGGCAGCCACGCCGAGGTTTGGCGGCCACGTCGGAGTGGCGGAATAGGCAGACGCGCCAGCTTGAGGGGCTGGTGTCCGCAAGGACGTGGGGGTTCAAGTCCCCCCTCCGACACGCTCTGTATTCCACGCCGCTGGGTGCAGCGAAGCGACCAGTTCCCGGGCGTCCGGGTCGAAGCTGACGGACACGCCGAGGTCGGCGTACACCTTGGCTCGTAGCTCCGGGTTGGCCCGCCGGAGCCGGCGCACGATGTCTCCCAAAGCCAGGACGAGAGCCCGGATCTCTGCTTCGGTGAGCGGGTCGGCCGGGGTGGCGCCGGCCAGGTCTTTCTCGGCGCGGAGCCGCTCGCCCCGAACCTCGGCGATCCAGACTCCGACGACCTCCCCGGGTGCTCCGCCCTCCAACCCGCGCCGGTAGGAGGCGAGCCGGTCGTCGCAGTCGGCGATCTTCCGGCGGGCTGCCTCGGCTCTGGCGGCAGCCGTGTCGTCCACGTCGGCCACGCGCGGATCCCACTAAGGGGGGCGCCGGGCGCCCTGGGGTATCGTTGCCGCGGTGGAGCGAGCGTGCCGTGCCGAGTGAAATAGTCAGCGTCGAAGAGCTCATCGACGGTGGGCTGGCCTGGCTGCTGGCGGCGGGCCGGCGCGTCGACGACGGTCTCGTGTGGGCGGAGACCGCTGCTGGCGATCAGCCGGACTTCAGTTTGTACGCCGGGTCGGCCGGCATCGTGGTCACTCTGCTCGAAGGACATCGGCACACCAAGCGACAGGAAGCCGGTGACGCTGCGTTGCAGGGAGCGCGGGCCATTGCCGCGGCCATTGGCACCATGGAGAACGCGTCTCTCTACGGCGGGCTCACCGGGTGCGCGTTCGCCTTGCACGCGGTCGATACGATCCTCGGGGATTCGGCGTGCGGCCAGGCTGCACTCAGGGCACTGGACATCGTACGATCGAAATTCGACGGCGAACGATGGGCGGAGGAGTTTGAACTGCTCTTCGGGAACGCCGGTGTCGCACTCGGAGCGCTCGCAATCAGCCGGCGTTCGGGGGCAGGCCAGAGATTCTTAGCTGCCCTTAACATCTCTAAGTTCGGCTTGTCCGCTTTCATCCTGATCCCATAGGACGCCTTTCAATCAAAGCGACGCGCCAGAACGCCGGCCGTCGCCGTCGTGGCCGCAGGGCAGAACGGCACCTCGGGCGCTCTCGCGGGTGCTAACGAGTCGTCGTATATCGGCGCCCCCGCGTTGCTGGCCGGCGGCGGGGTTGAGCATCGGGCCTCCCAGGCCTCAAGGCTGAACGCCGGTTACTTCTTGGCCGGCTCGTAGTACGGGTTGGTGCCCGCGGCGTGGTCTGTCACGTCGACGATGCGGACAATCTCGGGCACTGATTGCTTGATGGCCACCTCGATGCCCTGGCTGAGGGTCACGGCGGCCATTCCGCAGCCGGCGCAGCCGCCGCTTAAGCGGAGGTATGCAGACCCGTCTGTGACCGCGACCAGGTCGGCGTGGCCTCCGTGGGCGGCGATGGACGGGTTGATCTGGGCGTCGAGTACCTGGATGACCCGCTGGGCCACGTCCCCGCTCAGGTCCGGCGGGGGACCGGTCATGGTCGGGCTGGCTTGGGGCCCAGGGGGACGATTCGGGTTACGGATGCTCATCCCGCCGGCCATGAGGTTCTGGTTGAGATCGAGCACCGAGCCGACCATGTTCGGGGCGCTGGCGGCTGGCACGACGATGGTCAGGCCGTCCTGCAGCCCGGTCCAGGCGTCGGCCCCGGCGTCACTGGTGGCCTGGAAGTACATATCGTAGGTGTACGCGTCGCCGCTGGTCCCACTGATTTCGATCCACAGGGCCACCGACTCGGGACCGGGTTCATCGTTGCGCAGCTCCAGCACCTTGGCCAACGCCTTGTCCGTCACGGTCAGGACCCGTGTCTCGCCAGGATTGTTGTCAGTCATGGTGGGTCTGTCACCTCCCGGTCGTTTCGGGCCATCCTAGGGGTGATGCCCCGCGTACTCTTCCTCCTGCCCACGGACACGTACCGGGCCAAGGAATTCCTGGCCGCAGCCGAACGTGTCGGCGTCGATGTCGTTGTCGGCTCCGAGCGGCGCCAGGCCATGGCCGACGCCATGGGCGATGGGGCCGTCGTCGTCCCCCTGGGCAAGATCGACGCCGCGGTGGAAATCATTGCCGCCCTTCATGACCGTCGGTCCCTCGACGCGGTACTGGCCGTCGACGACCAGGGTTTGGTCGTGGCCGCGGCGGCGTCGGCCCGGTTGGGCCTGACCCACAACCCCGTTGATGCCGTCGCCGCCACGCGTGACAAGGCCGCCCTGCGGGCCCGCCTAGCCGCCGGTGCGGTGGCCCAACCCGACTACCGGGTGGTTGCGCCAGGCCAGAGCGTGGCGGCCGCCGCGGCCCAGATCGGCTACCCGTGCGTGGTCAAACCGGTGTCGCGTTCGGGAAGCCAAGGGGTCATCCGCGTCGACGACGGCGTCCCGGCGTCCGCGGCAGGGGAGCGGGTTCGGGCCATCGTCGGGCCCGGCGAGCCGATCCTGGTCGAGGGCTTCGTCGCCGGCGCCGAAGTCGCGGTCGAGGCCCTTTTGGTGGGCGGGGTGCTCGAGGTGCTGGCGGTCTTCGACAAGCCCGACCCGCTCGAGGGTCCGTTCTTCGAGGAGACGATCTATGTCACCCCATCCCGCCAGCCGGACCTGATCCTGGCCTCGCTGGCCGCGACGGTGACGGCGGCGGCGACCGCCGTGGGGCTGCGGGAGGGTCCGGTC
>JBPCRR010000181.1:0-4324 GCA_050996645.1 Acidimicrobiales bacterium
CATCTCGGGAGTGGCCTCCTGTGCCAGGAACGTGGTCTTCGAACAACCGCATTCTTCCTGGCCAGGAGGCCGTTTTCGCGGACGCGCGCGAGTCCGTCAGCCCGCTATCGAGGGATCTGAGTAGCTACTCCGAGGCGGCCGAGCAGTCGGGCCAGGTCATAACCGGTCGGGCCGGCTTCGTAGCAGAGGCGCACCCGACGGGGATCACCCAGGGTCGAGACGAATCGGCGAACACTCGGCTCGTCATGGAACCAGCGGTCGACGACGGGGATTTCCCGTCCAGGCGTGAGCACCGCCGAGGTGATCGAGTCCCGATGGACGTCGAGGCCTACCCAGGAGGTCTTCGATAGGGCAGAATTGGAAATGGACACGGTCGGCTCCTTCCGTATGTTGGCTCGGTCCACGTCATCGTGGGCAACCCACGTATATGCGGAATCGAGCCGGCCGTTCCATTGTCACTAACCCACCAGGCCGCGCTCGGCCAGACCGTCGAGGAGAAGGTGGAAGTACACCATTCCCGCGTAGGGAGCCCACGGTGCGGTCACCTCGCTGACCGCGCGGTAGTCGGGCGCCTCGGCCAACCCCAGGAAGGCTCGCAGCTTGTTGCGGGCTCCCACGTCGTCACCGGGATAGACCTCGAGGCGCCCCAGACCGCGCAGCATGACGTATTCGGCCGACCACCGCCCGATCCCGCCCAGGTGTTGCAAAGCGGCGGCCGCGTCGGCCCGGGAGAGCGCGTCGAGGCCCATGCGGCTCAGATCGCCGTCGACGGCCGCTGCTGCCAGACGGACGACGGTGTCAGCTTTACGGTTGCTGAAACCCAACTGGCGAAGCGCCTCAGGTGACGCCGCTGCGAGGGCGGCGGGCTCGGGGAACGACCTCAGCGTCGATCCCGCACCGCCCAGGTCGGCCCCGTAGGCGTCGCTCAGCCGGCTGAGCAGCTCGATGCCGACCTCGAGACTGAGCTGTTGGCAGGCCACGGCGTTGACCAGGGCCTCGAACACCGTCGGGAAGCGAGGAGGCTTCAGACCGCGGAAGCGGGCGGCCAGGCCGGCGATGTGCTTGTCCCGCTCAGCCAGGTGGTAAAAGCCGCCCAGATCGACGCCGAGCCCGAGGCTTTCCTCGACCACCGTACGGGCCCCGCCCACCGCCTCGTCAGTCAGCTCGGGGCCGGCGCCGAATACCTTCAGGGTGAGCAGCGGCGAGGTAGCCCGACCGGTCTGGCTGACCTCGATGGCGAACGGGCGACCGTCGACCACCAACGCTCGGCGATAGCGGCCGTCCCAGAAGTCAATGCGATTGCCGGCCCGGCGGCGCAGGGCCCACACCGTGAGATCGAGGCGAAACGGCGGGCGGGGCCGCAACTCGACCGAGACGGCGACCCGGTCGCCCCGGAGGCTGCCGACGACTGAAGGCTGCACCTCAGCCACTGGCGATGGCCAACGCGAACGAAGCCTCGACCGCTGTCGAAGGCGAGGCGGAGGGCGTCATGGCCTTGGTCCAGGAGGCCACCAGAGGTGGGCCGCAGCGAACCGGTCTGGCTGCGCGGCCATCAGCCAAGAGGCTCGACCGGGTCTTTGGCGGCCGGCTCGGTCGACGGGCCGGCTGGAACACCCGCCGACTGGCCTGGAAACACGTCGAGCTCTCGGTGTAGCGTTCGGGGCCTCGCTGTCCCTTGACACTACGCCCGGCCTTGCTCTGCGGCTCGGGCAAAGACTACCGTCGAGGTGCCTTCGACAGTGAGGGCCGAGTCGGGCACACCAAAGCCCACGTTACCCTCAGGAGTGGCTGTGTTCGAGACAGCCGGCATCGATGTTGCTGCGTCGGAGCTGCACGCCTGGAGGGCGCCACATCGGCCGAGCGGTCGCCGTGGTGGTCCCAGTGTCTGGCGTTCAGTCGCGTCGACCTGTCCGGCGCTTACCCCGGGTCGCGGCGCGCCCAACGGCCTGCACACCAAGCCGAGAACAGGTTGGCCGACCCGCGGCACCAATGGCTGCCATGACGCCAAGGGGCTTTCTGGCGCCCCGGGCGAAGCACCCCGTTGAACCCAAGTTGACTTTACCGACACGACAATCGACCTACGCAGGACTAGACCATCACGGAGGCTCACATGACAGCACAAGCACCTTCGCCTAGCGGCGCCGCACCGTTCCTGAGTGACGTAGCGACCCTGCGTGCCGCTGCCCGCAAGGAGCTGGACAAAGGCCCGGTCACCGCGGCCTACGGCGCCGACCTGGATCGGGTGCTCACAGTCCTGAACACCTCCTTGGCCACCGAGATCGTGTGCGTGCTTCGCTACAAGGCCCACCATTACGGTGCCCGAGGCCTCAACGCCGAGCCCGTCGCCGCGGAGTTCCTCAGCCACGCCATCGAGGAGCAGGCCCACGCCGACGCTCTGGCCGAGCGCATCACCCAGCTCGGCGGCACACCCGAGCTCAACCCCGACACGCTCATGGCCCGCTCACAGACCGAGTACAACACCCCAGCGGAACTGTTGGAGATGATAAAAGAGGATCTCGTCGCAGAGCGTGTCGTCATCCAGGCCTACACCGAGACGATCGCCTGGCTAGGGCCCGACGACCCCACCACCCGGAGGATCCTCGAAGGCATCCTTGCCGAAGAGGAGGACCACGCCGACGACCTGCTCACCTTGCTGCAGAAGGTCGGCTGACCCGGCCATTCGTGGCCTTTTAGCTGTGCCAAGGCGGGGTCCTGGCAGACATGGCTGCCAACGTAGCGCCAATGTCCCGCCACATAAAGGCGCGGGTGGCTTCGGGCGCGCCGGCCCAGCCCAGCTTGCCGGCTGACCCCGACCTGGACTCGGCCCCTCGCCACGCCTTCGGGGAGAGGGAGCAACAGCCGGCCGCGGTATTTGCGACGGAGGCCTCGAACATCCTCGCCGACGCCGGAGTGGACATCCCTGACGACCAGGTCGCGGCCCGGATGGCCGAGGCTCTGACAGCCCGCGAGACCATCGCCCAAGCGCAAGGGGCGATCATGCAGCGCGATGGTGTCTCGGCCGACGACACTTACGCGCTGCTTCGGAGGTACTCGGTTCGGGCCAACAGCTCTTTGCGCGAGCGCGCCGCCGAGGTGGTCGCCCGGACCCGGCGGGGCAGAGGACAGCCCCCGAGTCGGTGAGCGGGCGTCGTGGCTGACCAGCGCGGCGACGTCTTGGACCGGGAGCGCCTCGACGCCGGGCTGTCGCACGGTGAGCTGTTCCTGCGTTACTTCGAGCTGGGCGGCATGAGGAGTGCCTTTGAGATGGAGGCCATCCTCTACGGGGCCCTCCAGCCCAGCGCCCACGATTATGAGGTGATCGCCCACGCCCTCAACGAGCGCTTCTTCGAGCTGGGCCGCAATCACCGCGTCAGCTGCTCCGCCGCCCATGAGAGAGCCACAAAGAGGTCCTGGCATCCGCCCAGGAGCGCCGATCGAGTTAGCTGTGATGCCGCCAACAGGCGCCGAGAGCCTCTCGCTAGCCGAGGGCGATGCCCCGAGCCGGCGCTCAGGAGTGCCGCCCGCCCCACATCCGGGCCGACACCGCCACCGCCGCCGTCGGTGCCTCGACGAGCCAACCGAATGCTGGCGGCGCGACCGCTACCGCCAGGTGATGGGAATGGTTCGCCGGTGGTTGTTATCGACTGCACCGGTTCCGGGCGGGTCGTCACTGAACCTCGACGAGGTAGTCCCGCCCTTCCCAACGACCTTTCGGCATCCAGCAGAAGGTGAAGCGCAGCGGCGCCTGCTGGTTTGCCGGCACGTCGATGTCGACGAAGGAGGTCCCGAGGACCGACGTAGAGGGCGTGTCCCGGGCGGTGTGCCAGTCGTCGTCACTCCAATGCAACGCAAAGGCTTCCGGCGCCTGGATGCGCAAGGTGAAGCCCCTCTTCACCGCCCGCACCTGGCGGATGGGCTGCCACACTTCGATGAGGCGGCAGTCGCTTCGCTCGCCTCGGTAGCGGGCGGCGACTTCGGGGATGAGGTCGAAGACCACCCCGTCGGATGCGGAGCGGAGGAGCTTGACGTACTCGGCGTGGGCCCACATGAGCGGCATCGCCGAGCCCGTCGGGCGCCCGAGGTGCATGTAGATCTCTGGGCGGTCCGCCTCGTCCCATACCTGTTCGGCCAAAAGTCCGGTAGGCGACGCCAGGGCTTCCATCGTGGCGATGAACGGAGCCGTGTCTCGCCCCGCGGCCAGCTCGTAATGGCCGCGCTCCCCGGTCAATAGCGGCCACGCCCGCCCCCGCCCCCAGCCCTGGTATGGACCGCCGTCGTCGCGCTGACCGTAGCCGTCCTCGTTGTAGCGGTGCCAGCACGGACC
>JBPCRR010000183.1:0-5155 GCA_050996645.1 Acidimicrobiales bacterium
CTCCGCGAGGGAGGTGGACTACCGGGGGGTCCTCTATGCGGGTCTGATGTTGACCACCGAGGGGCCAAAGGTGCTCGAGTTCAACGTCCGCTTCGGAGACCCCGAGACCCAGGTCGTGGCGCCGCGCTGGCGCGGGGACGTTGCCGCGGTACTGGCGGCCGCGGCAACCGGACGTCTCGACGAGGTGGAGGCGCCGGCCTTCAGCACCGACGCAGCGGTGTGCGTGGTCCTCGCGGCCGAGGGCTATCCCCTGAGCCCCCGCCTCGGCGACCGGATACGGGGCATCGACGCTGCCGGCGCGCTCGAAGGGGTGCAGCTGTACGCCGCTGGCGTGGCCGAAGCCGGCGGGGAGCTCGTGACATCGGGCGGACGGGTGCTCGGTGTGACCGGCATGGGAAGCTCGATCGACCAGGCGCGCTCGCGCGCCTACCGCGAGGTCGATGCAATCCCTTGGACCGGGATGGTCCATCGCAGTGACATCGCGTTGGAGGCGGCGGCCAGCGAAGCGCAGAGGTCCACCATCGATCAGGAGGTCAGGTCATGAACAATTCCCCACCGAAGGTCGCCATCTTGATGGGATCGGCAAACGACCAGCCCAAGATGGCGCCCGCCTCAGAGGCCCTCGCCTCCTTTGGCGTGACCGCCACCGAGCACGTGATGTCGGCGCACCGCACCCCGGCCGTGGTGGCCGAGATGGCGACGACCGCCCGGGACCAGGGCTACGGGGTGCTCATCTGCGGGGCTGGCATGGCCGCCCACCTCGCTGGCGCGGTAGCGGGCCATACCACTCTCCCGGTCATAGGAGTACCGCTTTCGGGCGGGGCCATCGGGGGGGTCGACGCCCTCTACTCCACCGTGCAGATGCCTCGGGGGATTCCGGTGGCCACCGTGGCGATAGACGGTGCAGCCAACGCCGCGATCCTCGCTGTGGAGATCCTGGCGGTGAGCAACGCAGAGCTGGCGCAGCGGCTAGATCGCTATCGCTCCGAGTGGGTCCAGGCGGCCAAGCCATGACCCTGCGACACCTCGGTTCGGGCAAGGTCCGCGACATTTACGAGCTCGGCGACGACTGCCTGGTCTTCATCACCTCGGACCGCATGTCGGCGTTCGACGTCGTGATGGCCGAGACGATCCCCCACAAGGGTCGGGTGCTCACGGCGATCACCGCCTTTTGGATCGCCAAGCTGGCCGGCGTGGCCCCGTCGCACCTGGTGAGCCTCGAGGTGCCGCCGGAGGCCGCGGACCTCGACGAAGCAGGCGACCTGGAGGGGCGCACGATGGTGGTCCGGCGCGCCGAGATGTTGAAGATCGAGTGCATCGTCAGGGGCTATCTGTCGGGCTCGGCGTGGGCGGAGTACCGCAGCCACGGGACCATGCACGGCCAGCGGCTCCCGGCTGGGCTGCGCCAATCCGACAAGCTCCCCGAGGCCGTCTTCACCCCTTCGACCAAGGCGGAGACCGGCCACGACGAGAACATCTCGTTCGACCAGGCGGCTTCCATGGTCGGGCGGGAGCTGGCCGAGGAGGCCCGGCGGATCAGCCTCGCCGCCTACGAGCAGGGTTCGGAGTGGGCGGCCGAGCGGGGAATCATCATCGCCGACACAAAGTTCGAGCTGGGCCTGATCGATGGACAACTGTCCATCTGCGACGAGGTGCTCACGCCCGACTCGTCGCGGTTCTGGCCGGCCGACGAGTGGCGTCCGGGCACCAGCCCACCGGCGTTCGACAAGCAGCCCCTGCGGGACTGGCTGGAGGCGACCGGGTGGGACAAGTCCCCGCCCCCGCCGGCGCTTCCTCCCGACGTGGTTGCGGAGACCGCCGCCCGCTACATCGAGGCCTACGAGCGCCTGACCGGGCTTCCCTTCTCCGACTGGCCCGGAGCGAGCACCGGCCAGCCCGGCCTCGGCGCCGGCGGCGCGGGGTCGTGACCCGCTTCGAGGCTCTGGTGGAGATCCAGCTGCGGCCCGGCATAGCCGACCCCCAGGGGGCGACGATCGAGCGGTCGTTGCCCACGCTCGGCTTCGCCAACGTGACCCGGGTCAGGGCGGGCAAGGCGATCCGCCTCGTGGTGGAAGCCACCGACGAGGACGACGCGCGCGCCCAGCTCGACGAGCTCTGTAGGCGCTTCCTTACCAATCCGGTCATCGAAGCTGCCCTCGTGACCGTCGAAGGCATCGCGGGCGAGTTGGCTGGCGAAGCAGCTGATGAAGCAGCTGGTGAAGGCGCCCCAGACGGCGCCGGAGCCGCCGCCACCGGCGCGGACCGCTAGGCCCATGGTCAGGCGGGTGGGGGTGGTGCTGTTTCCGGGCACCAACTGCGAGCACGACGTGGCCGAAGCGGTCGAATCCCTCGGCGGCGAGGCCGACCTTGTGTGGCACGGCTCGAGGGAGTTGGACGGGTTCGACGCAGTGGTGCTGCCGGGCGGTTTCGCCCATGGCGACTACCTGCGCCCGGGCGCCATTGCGCGCTTCTCTCCGGTGATGGAAGCCGTGGAGCACTTTGCCGCCGAGGGCGGTCCGGTCGTGGGGATCTGCAACGGCTTCCAGGTGCTTACCGAGGCCCATCTCCTGCCGGGCGCGCTGCAGAAGAACCGGGGTCTCGGGTTCCTCTGCAAGACCGTCGAACTGGAGGTGATCAACGATCAATCGGCGATAACTCGAGGGGTTGAGCCTGGCCGGCGCCTGCGCATACCGATCAACCATTTCGAGGGCAACTACACCTGCGACCAGGCGACGCTGGACACCTTGACCAGGCAAGGCCAGGTCGTACTGCGCTACGTCCACAACCCGAATGGGTCGGTGGGCGATATCGCGGGGATCAGCAATGAGGCAGGCAACGTTGTGGGGCTCATGCCGCACCCGGAAAGGGCCTCGGACAGCATGCTCGGCTCCAGCGACGGGAAGGTACTTCTCGCCGCATTGCTGTCCTATGGGCTCGCCAGCTAGCCCTTGATGACTGGGTCAGGCAAGGCCGGGCTCGGCGCCTCCCCGGGGATTCAGGAGCGACGCTGGACGCCGGCGCGGCGCAGCACCTCGGCGGATACACCTGCCTGGCGCCACGCGGCGTAGCTGATCCCCTTGCGCTGGCTGTAGGCGGCAGCGGTTCGCACGAAGTCCTCTTCGAGCTCGCTCAGGTCGTTGGTGTCGGACTTGGTGGCCAACTCGGCCTCTAGGTCCATCTTTTCCTGCACGAGCCGGAGCTTCGACAGAGCGTCCGCTTCGGCGATTCGCGCGCTGATTTGGCTGAGCCGGTTCTGGATGGATTGGGGGGTGCGCTTGCGGCCCCGCTTGGGGCGATGGGACTCCAGCGCCTCGAGGTAACGGCGCACGGCGCGCCCCTCCTCCCGGCCGGCGGCCAACGCCTTCTTGTGAGCAGCGGACATGGGGGATTTCGTCGACTTGGCTGTGCGGGGCATACCCAAGTGTTGCACACAGGGGCAGGTGAAATGGGGCCTTGCTCAACTAGCCTTCTCCGCCATGGACGTCGCGCTCCCCCGGTCATTGGGCTTGAGCGATGACGAGGCGGAATCGATCACAAGTCTGCTCGGGCGCCCGCCCAATCACTTGGAGCTGGCGATGTACTCGGTCATGTGGAGCGAACACTGTTCATACAAGTCATCGCGCGTGCACCTGGCTCGGCTCCCGACGGAGGGGGAGGGAGTGCTGGTCGGGCCCGGGGAGAACGCCGGGGTGGTAGATGCCGGAGGGGGAATCGCCATCGCCCTGCGAATAGAGAGCCACAACCACCCCTCGGCGATCGAGCCGTATCAGGGTGCCGCGACCGGGGTTGGCGGGATCTTGCGCGACATCTTCACGATGGGGGCTCGACCAGTCGCGCTGATGGACCCGTTGCGCTTCGGGCCGGTTACCGATGCCCGCAGCCGCTGGATAGCGGCTGGTGTGGTGGCAGGAATCTCGGGATACGGCAACTCGGTGGGGGTCCCGACGGTGGGCGGCGAGGTGGTCTTCGACGACTGCTACGCCGACAACCCGTTGGTCAACGTGCTCTGTGCAGGCTTGCTGCCGGTGGACCGCCTGGTGCTCGGGCGGGCGAGCGGCGTGGGCAACCTGGCGGTGCTGCTCGGTTCGGCGACCGGTCGGGACGGGATCGGCGGGGTGAGCGTCCTCGCCTCAGCCGGCTTCGGCGATGATGCCGGCGCCGAGGAGGCCAAGCGTCCCAACGTGCAGGTCGGCGACCCGTTCGAGGAGAAGCGGCTCATCGAGGCCTGCCTACAGCTACTCGACGAGAAGCTCGTGGTGGGCATCCAGGACCTCGGAGGGGCGGGGCTCACCTGTGCCACGAGCGAGACCGCGTCCCGCGGCCGGGTCGGAATGGACGTGGACGTAAACGCGGTGCCCCGCCGTGAGCCGGGAATTCAGCCGTGGGAGGTCATGACGAGCGAGAGCCAGGAGCGGATGCTCGCCATCGTCACCCCCGAAGACGTCGACAGGGTGCTCGAGGTCTGCCGGCGCTGGGAGGTGCGGGCCGCGGTCATAGGTCGAGTGACTGGCACTGGTCAGCTCCGGATCCTCGATGGCCTCGACGGGGAGGTCCTCGCCGACGTCCCGGCGGCGACGTTGCACGACGACGCCCCGCTGTACCACCGGCCGATGTCGCCACCGGCCGATCTCGAGCAACGCCGGGACGACGACCCCGGGCGGCTGGCGGCTCCAGAAGATTGCGGCGCGGACCTGCTCTCGCTTCTCGTAGACCCGTCGTGGGTGTACAACCAGTACGACCACCAGCTTTTTCTCAACACCGTCGTTGCGCCCGGTGCAGACGCCGCGCTGCTGCGGCTGTCGGCCCCCGGCGCCCGAGGTGACCGCGGCCCCGGCGAGGCGCTGCGGGCGATGGCGTTGTCCACCGACGGCAACTCGCGCTGGTGCGCACTCGACCCCAAGGCTGGAACGGCGATGGTGGTGGCAGAAGGTGCGCTCAACGTCGCTTGCGTGGGGGCGCGGCCGGCGGCGATCGTCAACTGCCTCAACTTCGGCAACCCCGAGCACCCCGAGGTCATGTGGCAGCTGTCGGAGGCGATCGACGGGATGAGCGAGGCCTGCCTCGCCCTCGGCATCCCCGTGATCGGCGGCAACGTCAGCCTGTACAACGAGAGTCGGGGCCGCGACATCGACCCGACGCCTGTCGTCGGCACCCT
>JBPCRR010000189.1:0-3787 GCA_050996645.1 Acidimicrobiales bacterium
GTGTGGATCCTTGCCAGCGTTGGGCGAGCGCCGGTCGCCGAGGCGGCCACGGCGGTGGTGATTCATGGAAGCGGCCCGGACCCCAGGCCGCGACAAGGGGGCGGGAGAGGGTCAACGATCGCTGCGCTGCGAGCGGCGGATGGTGCCGGGTTCGTGGGGGGGGGGCAGGGCGGCACGGCGGCGGTAGACGATGTAGGGGCGCCACAGGTACCAGATGGGGGCGCTCCAGGCGTGGACGAGGCGGCTGAAGGGGAACAGGGCCAGGAAGAACCAGGCGATGGTGACAGGGATCTGGTAAATGGCCGGGACGTGGGCCATGAGGGCCGGGTGGGGGTCGCCGGCGAAGATCTTCCGGAACCACACCGACCCGCTGTTGCGGTAGTCGAAGTTGGCGTCGAACCCGAACAGCGAGTAGGCGATGGTCTCGCCGAGGCCGATGACGATGGTGGCGGTCATCACCGTGTGGATGGCGGCGTCGGTGCGGGTGCTGACTCGCCGTACCCGGAGGTTGGTGGCCCGCCGCCAGATCAGGATGGCCAGGCCGGTGACGACGGCGATCTCGGCGACGGTGCCGGCGTAGGCGGCGGCATGATGGTAGACGGTCTCGGGTATCCCGACGTCGGTCACCCAGGTTTTGGGGATGAGGATGCCGAGGATGTGGCCGCCGATGGCGGCCAGGACACCGTAGTGGAACAGGGGGCTGCTGTATTTGAGAAGGACGTTTTCGTAGAGCTGGCTGGAGTGGCTGGTCCATCCGAACTGGTCGGTCCGCCACCGCCAGATGTGGCCGAGGATGATTACCGCGTCGCCGTGGACCCTATAACCTGGCGTCGCCCGGCGACAACCCACGACAACTGTCGCCAATCAACGGGCCGGAGCCGGTGGGCGGCGCAGCGCGATGGTCGGGCCCCGGCAGGGATCGGTTCTTGCCGGGGTGAACGGAAGCTGGTTCAATGTGGGTCGTCGCCACCCAGTCCCTGGCCGCCGCGGCCGCCACCGTGGCCACTTCCAGCCCCGACTGCCGCCTCCATGGCCCCCCTGGCCGTAGGACTGTGGGGGATCGGCGTGGTGCTGTACCTGATGCTGTTGGGGCTGGTCACCCTCAGCCTCCTGGCCACTGAGGTCACCCCCCACGCCTTCGTTCCCACCTACTGGATCTACATGGGCGCCACCGCCATCACCGTCCTCGCCGGCGCCCGAATCCTCGCCCTCCCCGCCGGTCTCCCCGTCCTGCTGCCAACCCGCCAGGTCGTCTCCGGGCTGACGTTCAAGCTGTGGACGTTCGGCACCTGGTGGGTGCCGCTGCTCGTAGCCTTCGGGGTGTGGCGGCACCTGATCCGACGCGAACCGCTCAGCTACGAGCCCACCCTGTGGAGCATGGTGTTTCCCCTCGGCATGTACGCCGTCGGTTCCGTCAGCTACGGGCGGGCCACCCGCCTGGGTTTCATCGTCGACATCGCCCGCGTCGAGCTGTGGGTCGCCGTCGCGGTGTGGGCGGCCGTGATGGCGGCCATGATCCGCGCCCTGCTCCCCTGGCTCACCCCGACCGCCGCTCGGGATGGCGGCCGCGGGCCGTTGCCTCGCCAGGCGCGGCCCTGCCCGCCGGTTCGGAGCCGATACGCCACAAGAGCGGCATGTAAAGGGCCACGGTGAGCGTCGGCCCGATCTCACTGTAAGTGTTGGAGGAGGCAAACAGGTACCTCGAAGGGCAGGATAGGCCCCGTAGGACCGAGCTCACCCGATGTCCGTACCGCCCGAAGTCGGACGCACCGCCGGGTCAGCTGAACGCCACGCCAGTCGTGTCGACCTATGCCAGGGGTTCTTCAACAGCCGCTAACCATCAGGGCCCGATCCGCCTCATGACCGTCGTGTGAGACGACGTCGCGCCCCACTCCCTGATCGGCTCGGTAGGTGACCAGGCGGCCCCGTTATCCCCGTCATGCTCTGCCGCTTTCTCCACTCGTGAGACGGAACGGCAGGGTGGCCACGGTGGCGTCGCTGCGTCGGGGAAGCGAACCCGGGAGTTCCAGACCCGCCGGCACCTCGTCGACGAGCGGTCTGATTCTCGTGATCGGGTTCGGTCGGTCGCGGGGGCCGTGCGCCTAGGTCCCGGATAGCACCGCGTACCACAGCCGGTCGGCCACCCCGGCCAGGACGTCGGCTGTCCTCGCGTAGGAGCGGTAGAGCTCCCGGGCGGTGAACACGGCACGAAGATCGTCCATATTTCCCAGTTGTTGCATGGCCGACCGGTAGGCGTGCTCGACCGCCCGCGCGGCGGTGACCGCCCTGTCGGCGGCGTCGCCGGTTTTGTCGGTGTCGCGCTGGAGATGGGCGAACCCCTCGACCAGTTCGGCCATCCCGACTCGTAGGTGGCCGCCCATGCTGGCGGCGTGAGCATCGGGGGCCCAGGTGAGTGCCTCGGCTTCGCCGACGATGTTCTTGACCGAGTTGACGACATGGTCGCAGCGTTCGGAAAGCACGTACAGGTCCTCTTGGTCGATCGGGGTCGCCAATGCGCTGCGCAGGGCGCGGACCACCTCCAGGCGGGCTACGTCGGCGGCGTGTTCGAAATCGCGGACCGCCTGCGCGTGGTCGACGCCACCTCCAGCCGACCAGCGCTCGAATGCTTCCAACGCCTGTAAGCTGACTTGGCCCTGCTCCACGAGCACCCCGACCACGTCGGGGGCGACCGCCAGGAAGAACCGGCCCCGCCAGCTCTCCGGCCGTCGGGTCCGCCTCGAAACGCCGCTCATATCCCGAAGGCCCTCCACAGCCCCATCAGCCCGGCCCCGAGCAGCGCACACGCCGGGACGGTGATCGCCCACACCCCGAAAATGGCCAACACGCCCTTCCAGCGTACGTGGCGACGGCGCCGCACCGCCCCAGTCCCAACCATGGCTGAGGTCACCACGCTGGAAGTAGACAGCGGCAGGCCGGCCGTCCCGGCCAGAAGGATCACCGTCGCCGACGCAGTCTCAGCTGCCAGAGCATCCACGGGACCTGTTCGAGACAGGCCACGGGCGACCTTTAACACCACTCGACGCCCGCCCAGAGCACTGGTAGCGACGAGCAGCGACGCGCACGCGACCCGGTCCCACCACGGAATCACCAGACCATGTACGCCCCAAACGGCCGAACCCGAAGCGGCCACCGCCAACACCCCCATCGCCTTCTGGCCGTCATTGGAGCCGTCGGCGAAACCCACAGCCGCCGAAGCCGCCCACACCCCTGCCCTGAGCGGCCTGACGCTGGAGCGACCCAGCCGGTAAGAGACACGGCGGGCGCCACGGTTGGCTGCCCCGGCTGCCACACCACCGAACAGGGGGGCGAGAACGAGACCGGCCAGGACTCCGATCACCCCCGCAAAATGCAGGCCTCTCACTCCGCCCCAGTCGACGCCGTGCCATCCACCGGCGACCAGCCCGGCACCGGCGAGGCCGCCGACCAGACCGACACTGGCGCTGGCGGGGATCCCCCGCCGGGTCGCAGCCAAGGTGAAGATGATCGAAGCCACGCAGCCCGCCGCCAGCGCCGGGGCCAGCAAGTTTGGTTGTACCCGCACCAGCTCCGCCACGGTGCGGGCCACCGCCACCCCCGCGACTAGCCCCCCGGCCAGGTGCCAGATCACCGACCATGCGACCACGACGGGATAGGAACCCGCCCGTGCGGCGACCAGCGCCGCGCGGGCATTGGGGGAGTCGCTGACCCCCAACAGGACCGCCAAGCCTAAAGCGGCCACCGCCGCCAGCGTCCGCCCGGTCATCGGTCCCCACGCATCAGTCTGGAT
>JBPCRR010000234.1:0-4583 GCA_050996645.1 Acidimicrobiales bacterium
GATTTGCCACCGAGGATGACCCCTCCGTCCCCGTCGGGCGAGTGGGCGCGGCGATCCTTGCAGACCTCGGCCCCGCTTGAGGAGGGGCTACCGGCGAGCACCGAGGCGAGCCGGAGCGCCGGCCCGGGCTAACCGCCCGAGGCGACGGAGCGGGCGGGCGCGCAGGAGGTAGCCACCGCCGTGGCCTGCACGAGCCCTGCCGGCGCCGCCTCAGAGACCAGCGGTTGGGCGTCCGCCGCGGTGCGAAGCCTCACCTCGCGGAGCAGGAACGAGAGGAGGAACGCGAGAAACGACACTGGGACCGCCCACATGTACGCGCGCTGCATGCCGTGGGTGAACTCCTCCAGCGGGCCGAGTCTCGGCCCGCTGTGGGCGATGTCGCCTGGGAGCCTCGAACGCTCCTGGGCGATCAGGATCGCACCGAGCACCGCTGCGCCGACCGCGCCGCCAAGGGTACGGAAGAACGTGACCGCAGAGGTGGCGACGCCCAGGTCGGCGCGCTCAACGCTGTTTTGGGTGGCCAGTGTCAAGGTTTGCATGAACAGTCCCAGGCCCACGCCGACGACGAAGATCATCGCGGCGAACACCCAAGCGCTCGTGGTCACGGTCACCTGGGTGAGCAAGGCCATGCCGGCGGTGAGTATGGCCGTGCCGGCGACCACGAAGTGCTTGTAGCGGCCGAAGCGGCTGATGAGTCGGCCCGAGCTGATCGAGGTGATCAGCATCCCAGCCAGCATCGGCAGCAGGCGGAGCCCCGACAGGGTCGGGCTCACGTGGCGGACCAGCTGCAGGTACTGGGGCAGGAAGACGATCGCGCCGAACATCGACGCGCCGGTGATCAGCGACAGGGCGCTGGACACCGTGAACACCCGGTTGGTGAACATCCGCAGCGGCGGCACCGGTTCGGCGGCTCTGCGCTCCCAGGCGACGAACAGGACGACAAGGACCAGGCCGGCCACGCCGAGGCGGATGGCATTGGACGTGATGGCGGCGTGGGTGCTCGTGTCCTGCACGGCGACCAAGAACAGTGAGACGCCGCCGACGAGCAGCAGCGAGCCGGCGAAGTCGATCCTGGCGTGTCGCTGGACGTGGTCCAGGTGCAGCACCCTGTTGATGACTACGAGGGCCACGATGCCAAGGGGAATGTTGACGTAGAAGACCCAGCGCCAGGAGGCCTGGTCCACGAGGAACCCTCCGATCAGCGGTCCGAGGACGCTCGAGGTCCCGAACATGGCCCCGAAGTAACCTTGATAGCGCCCGCGCTCGCGCGGAGGGATGACATCGCCGACGATGGACAGCGCGATCGACATGAGCCCGCCGGCGCCGAGGCCCTGAACGCCCCGGAACAGGATCAGCTGGACCATGCTCCCGCTGAGGCCCGATAAGACGCTGCCGATGAGGAACAGGACGATGGCGAGCTGGAAGATCCGCTTGCGGCCGAAGAGGTCGCCGATCTTGCCGTAGAGGGGGGTGCTGGCGGTGGAGGTGAGGAGGTAGGAGGTGACCACCCAGCTGTAGAGGTCCTGGCGGTGGAAGTCCCTCGCGATGGTGGTGAGGGCGGTCGAGACGATGGTCTGGTCGAGGGCGGCCAGCAGCATGCCGAGCATGAGCCCCGACATGATCACGAGGATCTGGCGGTGGGTGTAGATCCGCGGTGCGGCGTCGGCCGTGGTCGGGGTCACTTGACACCGCCTCGGCGACTCGGAGCAGGTGAAAGGGGCCTGCGGCGGGGGCGCCCGGCGGTCTCTCCGGTGAGGCCGGCCGACAGGTGGGCGAAGGTGACGTCGAGCCAGCTGATCAATGGCGTTCGGCCCCCGTCGTCGCACCAGTGCAGCAACGCCACCCGCACCGCGGCCAACGCCGCGCCGGTGACCAGAGCCGGGTAGGGGTCCTCGAGGCTCCGGCCGGCGCGGGCGGCCATCGCTTCGCTGAGCCGGCGGCCGAGGGCATCTTGCTGGCCGGCCATCGCGGCGCGCAGCTCGGGCTGGGCCTTGATGACACAGATGCGCCGGCGAAGGATCTCCGCGCTGAGCGCCCTGCCCATCAGGTCTTCGGTGAGGACGTGCCGCAGGGCGTCGAGGGGAGCGTCCGCGGCCGGGCGTTCGAGCAACGCCGTGGCGAGATCCTCGCTGCGGTGTGGGTCTGTGCCCACCACCGCGTCCTCCTTGGAGGAGAAGTAGTTGAAGAACGTCCGCGGCGCCACGTCCGCCCGGGCTGCGATGGCATCGACGGTGACGCCGGCGATCCCCCGCTCCTCGGTGAGCTCCAAAGCGGCGACCGCGATGGTGTCGCGGGTGGCTTGCTTCTTGCGCTCCCGGTGGGACGGCGGGGCCAGGGTGACCGGCATGCGCCAGCGATCCTAGCCAAAGTTTGCACGTTGTGCAAATATGCTCAATACGCAGCAAGGCGACCTACTCGCAGCCTGACCGGGGAGCCGGACCGGTACCCTGGCGGGTCATGTGTGGGATCGTCGCGGTGCTCGCCCGGCGCAGCGAGCGACACGCCCCCGACCCCCAGGCCGTGCTCCGCGACCTGGAGCGGGCGGCGGGCCTGGTCGGCTCCGCCCGGGCCGCTCTGACCGGCGGAAGCGGTGCCGTGGCGGCCGCCATCGAGGCGCTCGAGGAGGGCGCGGCGGTGCTCGAGGGGGCCGACTGGGCGCTGCGGGGAACCCCCGGGCTCGCGTGCCTCCTGGCCGAGCCAGTCTTGGCCGTCGTCGGTCGGGTGAGCGTCGCAGCCGGCCCGGTGACCGAGGTGCTGGAGGACCTGGAGGTGGGGCTCGACGCCGGGACAATCGTCGTGGAACCGGGTTCGCAGGAGGCGCTCAACGCGGCGGTGCTGCAGGTAAAAGACGCCCTCTGGGCGATACGCCAGGACCGGGTCCAGATGGCGAGGGCGGTGGCCGACCTTGCCCCGTGGGCTGCCGACGGAGCCTGCGCCCTGGGTCCCGCCGCGCTGGAGGGCTTGTGGGCCGTAGCGGTGTGCCTGGGGTCGCTCGACCGCCTGGAAGTGCGCGGGCGTGACTCGGCCGGGCTGCACGTGCTGGTGGCCGACCACGGCCTGGACCTGGGGTCCGCCGAGATCCAGGCGCTCGTGGGGGCCCGGGCGAGCGACCCGTTGTTCACCTCCATGGCGGTGAGGACGCCCGAGGGCTGCCTGAGCCTGGTCTACAAGGCGGCCGCCGAGATCGGTGAGCTCGGCGACAACGTAAAGGCGCTTCGCGCGGCGGTCCGGGCCGATGCGCTCCTAGCCCGCGCCTTGTCCTCCTCGTCCGACGCGCGCTGCACGGTCATGGGTCACACCCGCTGGGCGAGCGTCGGGGCGATTTCACAACCCAATGCCCACCCGCTCAACTCCGACGAGGTGGGTCGGCCCGCCGCTCCCTACGTCGTCGCCGCGCTAAACGGAGACGTTGACAACCACGCCGAGCTTCGCATCGCCGAGTCGCTCTCGCTGCCCACGGAGGTCACCACCGACGCCAAGGTGAT
Source organism: Acidimicrobiales bacterium (assembly GCA_050996645.1). Classification (GTDB taxonomy): domain Bacteria; phylum Actinomycetota; class Acidimicrobiia; order Acidimicrobiales; family Palsa-688; genus JBPCRR01. The sequence continues at coordinate 3,486 of JBPCRR010000234.1, forward strand.
ACCCACGCTGATCTCGCGCCGACTGGCCGACGGCGCCGGGCTCGACGAGGCCTTCTGTAGCTGCGCCGGCCGTTTCGCCGGTTCGGTGGCCATCGCCGTGTCGACCGCCTCCGCCCCCGACGAGGTGCGACTGGCCGTGCGCGGCTCGGGACAGTCGCTTTACGTGGGCCTCGCCGAGGACGCCTTCGTCGTGGCGAGCGAGCCGTACGGCGTGGTCGAGGAAACCGCTCGCTACGTGCGAATGGACGGCGGCGAGAACACCGAGGGCGAGCTCACCGTGCTGCGCCGTGATGCCGCGGGCCTCCTGTCGGGCATGCAGCGGCGACGCTACAGCGGCGAGGAGATGCCCCTGGCGGAAACCGACGTTGTGACCGCGTCGATCACCACACGCGACATAGACCGCGGGGGCTTCTCCCACTTCCTCCTGAAGGAGCTCTGGGAGGCCCCCGCCTCGTTCCGCAAGACCCTCCGCGGCCGCATCGTGGCGGGCGACGCGGGGCGCCTCGCCGTGCGCCTGGGGGAGGAGGTGTTGCCCGCGGCCGTGGTCTCCGGACTGGCCGACGGCAGGATCCGCAAAGTCCTCGTAATAGGCCAGGGCACCGCCGCCGTGGCTGGGCAGGCGGCCGCTGCAGCAATCGCCCGGTGCCTGCCGGCGCTGGCCGTTCGGGCACTGCCCGCCACGGAGCTGTCCGGCTTCGCCCTGCACGACGACATGGGCGACACGCTGATCGTGGCCATAAGTCAGTCGGGGACCACGACCGACACCAACCGCACCGTCGACCTCGCTCGCGCCAGGGGGGCGTTCGTCATCGCAGTCGTCAATCGTCGCCACAGTGACCTGACCACCAAGGCTCGCGGGGTCCTCTACACCTCCGACGTGCGCGGCGTGGAGATGAGCTTCGCTTCCACCAAGGCGTTCTACTCCCAGGTCGCCGCGGGGTGGCTGCTGGCGGTCGGGCTCGGGCAGGCCTCCGGCTCTGGAGATGCTGCCTTGGCGGACCGCCTGCTGAGGAGCCTCCGGGACCTTCCCGACGCACTGGCCAAGGTGCTGGAGCGCCGTGACGAGATCGGGCGAATCGCCGCGGCCCTGGCTCCCCC
>JBPCRR010000241.1:0-5894 GCA_050996645.1 Acidimicrobiales bacterium
AGTCGGTGCGCCCGGACCACCGGATGGTGGCCCACACCGGCTTCCTCACCTCGGCGCGCCTGCTTGGGGGCCTCGTGAGCCCGGCACGGGGGGGCTGGGAGGCCATGGGCGGTCCCGAAGCCACCGGGACCGAGCCCGAGGCGCAGTGACCGTCTTCGACCTCGTGGTCATCGTGGCCGCCGCCGGGGCGGCCGCAGGTGGTTATCGGTTGGGTTTCCCCGCCATAGTGCTGTCGTGGATAGGGCTCGGCCTGGGGCTCTACATCGCGGCGCGTCTGCTGCCAGCGGTCCTTGGCGCGCTCAACTTCTCTACCGCCGGCGCCCGCCTGGTGACGGCGGTCGCGATTCTCGCGGGGGGTGCCTTCGCGGGCCCGGCTGCCGGCCTTGTCGTCGGCGCGCAACTCCACTCGGTCCTGCCCGTGGGTCCGATGCGCCAGGTCGACCGGGGGATAGGGGCCGGTGTCGGCGCGCTCGGTGTGTTCGTGGCGCTGTGGCTGTTGCTGCCGGCCATCGCCAACGTGCCGGGTTGGCCCGCGCGCACCACCCGGGGCTCGGCCATCGCCCAGTGGATGAGCCAGCACCTCGCCCCGCCGCCGGACGCGTTCCAAACCCTGCGACGCCTGGTGGGCCGGGACCCCTTCCCCCAGGTGTTCCAAGCGCTACGCCCGGGGGAGGCGGTCGGGCCACCGCCTGCGGCCAGCGGGCTGAGCGCCGTGACCGCGAGGGCCGTGGCTGCGTCGACGGTGAAGGTGGAGGGCCAAGCCTGCGATCGAATCCAGGATGGCAGCGGGTTCGCTGTCGGGCCGGACCTGGTCGCCACCAACGCCCACGTGGTGGCGGGCGAGGCTCCGGGCCAGACGTCGGTCACGCTGATCTCGGGGCGGCGCCTGCCCGCCGCGGTGGTGGCCTTCGACCCCAACCGGGATCTGGCGCTCCTGAAGGTGGCCGCACTGGGGGAGGCGCCGTTGGCGGTCGGCACCGGCGTGGTCGGCGAGACCGGTGCGGTGTTCGGTCACCCTGGCGGCCAGGAACGGCTCGCGATCATGCCGGCGTCGGTAGCCCAGGAGATCACCGCGACCGGGCGCGACCTCTACGATCGCCACAGCACCAGGCGCGACGTCTTCGTCCTGGCCGCCGCTTTGGCGCCGGGCGACTCGGGCGGACCCCTCGTAAGCAGCCAAGGCGCCGTGGTGGGCGTGGCGTTCGCAATAGCCGTAGACCGCCCCGGGACCGCCTACGCCCTAACCAGCAAAGAGCTCGAGGCCGTGCTCGCGCAGCCGGCGGGGACCGCGGTGGCCACGGGAGGCTGTCTCAGCATCTAGGCCCCCCCAGCCAATCACCTAGGGCCCCCCAGCCAACAGGCCCCGAGGTGCCCGCGCTACGCCTCGATGAAGATGCACTCCCCGGGGCACTCCTCGGCGGACTCCTGGACCGCCTCCTCCATGCCCTCGGGCACGTTGGCGAGGCCCTCATGGCCACCCGGCTTGTCGAAGACCTTGTCGCCTTCTTTGACGTAGGACAGCCCGTCGTCGAGCAGGGTGAAGACCGCAGGTGCGATCTCCTCGCAGAGACCGTCGCCGGTGCAGAGATCTTGATCTATCCAGACCTTCATGTGGTGTGCTTTCGACTCCGCTGTTCGATTGCGTCGGGCATCCAGGTCGGGTGCCCAGCGTGTTGCTAGCGGCCGTCCAAGGCCGATTCAGGCCGGGCGGCAAGTTAGGCGACGCTAGTCAGCCTACCGCGGGCGCGTCAACGATCCACACCATGGTGGCACATGTCACTGGCGGAAGCGCCTCCGCCGCGTCGCGCCCCGGGACATAGCGACGCGCCGGCGCCCACCAAGGGTGGCTCCGGGATGTACGGTCCAGGGTCTAGGAAGCGAGGTGGTCCAGGTGGCCGACTCTGAAGCCAAACACCCGAGACAGTCCGCGCTCGAACTCGAGCTCGATGAGCTCAGGCGCCAATCCGCAGAGCTCGAAGAGGAGGTGCTCGGCCTGCGCCGGCGCCTCCAGGACGCCCCCAAGCGGGTCCGGACGCTGGAGGAGAAGCTCCTCGAGACCAAGGGCCAGCTCCAGCAGGCAATCTCCCAGAACGAGCGCCTCACCTTCACGCTGCGGGAGGCCCGCGAGCACATCGCCGCGCTGCGGGAGGAGGTGGACAAGCTGACCCAGCCGCCTTCGGCTTACGGGACCTTCCTGGGCCGCAACGACGACGGGACCGTGGACGTTTTCGCGAGCGGCCGCAAGATGAGGGTGGCCCTGCACCCCGAGCTGGCTCACGACGCCGCCGAGCGGCTGACGCGTGGCCAGGAGGTGGTCCTCAACGAGTCGCTCAACGTCGTGCTAGCCCGAGCTCCCGAGCAGTCCGGTGAGGTGGTGACTCTGAAAGAGATGCTCGAAGACGGTCGCGCCATGATCCTCGGGCGCGCCGACGAGGAACGCGTCACCGAGCTCGCCGAGAGCCTCCAGGGTGTCAAGCTTCGCGCGGGTGACTCGATCCTCATGGACCCCCGCACCGGGCTGCTGCTCGAGAAGCTGCCCCGGCCCGAGGCGGAGGAGCTCATCTTGGAGGAGGTGCCCGACATCTCCTACGAGGACGTCGGCGGCCTGGACACCCAGATCGAGGCAATCACCGACGCGGTGGAGCTGCCCTTCTTACACCGCGAGCTGTTCATCGAGCACAGGCTCCCAGCGCCGAAGGGGATCCTGCTTTACGGCCCCCCTGGTTGCGGCAAGACCCTCATCGCCAAGGCCGTCGCCAACTCTCTGGCCAAGAAGGTGGCCCAGGTCTCCGGTGACAAGGCGGCGCGAAGCTACTTCCTCAACATCAATGGCCCTGAGCTTCTCAACAAGTACTTCGGCGAGACCGAACGCCAGATCCGCCGGGTCTTCCAGCGGGCGCGTGAGAAGAGCGAAGAGGGGGTGCCGGTCATCGTGTTCTTCGACGAGATGGATTCCCTGTTCCGCACCAGAGGCACCGGGATCTCGTCCGACATGGAGTCGACGATCGTTCCTCAGCTGCTCGCCGAGATCGACGGTGTCGAGACACTAAAGAACGTCATAGTGATCGGCGCTTCCAACCGCGAGGATCTCATCGACCCCGCGATCCTGCGGCCTGGCCGCCTCGACGTGAAGATCAAGATCGAGCGGCCCGACGAGGACGCGGCGGCGCAGATCTTTTCCCGCTACCTCACCGACGACCTCCCCCTCGATGCCGCTGAAGTGTCTTCCTTGGGCGGCGGCGACGCGCACAAGACGGTCCGGGCCATGATCGAGCGCACCGTGCAGGAGATGTACCGCGAGGACGAGGCCAACAAGTTCCTCGAGGTCACTTACCAGAACGGGGACAAGGAGATCATGTACTTCAAGGACTTCTCCTCTGGGGCCATGATCGAGAACATCGTGCGCCGGGCGAAGAAGTTGGCGATCAAGCGGGTGATAGCAGGAGACACGCGGGGGATCAGGACCCAGGACCTGCTCGACTCGATCAAGCAGGAGTACAAGGAGCACGAGGACCTGCCCAACACGACCAACCCGGACGACTGGGCCAAGATCTCGGGCAAGAAGGGCGAGCGCATCGTCTACATCCGCACGATCATGGCTCAGGGCGACGAGACCACCGGCGGCCGGGCCATCGAGCGGGTCACGACGGGCCAGTACCTCTAGAGGACCGATCGGCAAAATTCGTTGGTGCGTGGCCTTCTCAGCGGCCACCATGGGCCATGGCACAAGACCTCGCCGGCGCCTGGCCACTCGTGGACCTTCGGGTTCGCGCGGGGGACCTTGAGCTGCGATACGCAAACGACTCGGACCTGACGGCACTCGCCGAGCTGGCCCGGGAGGGGATCCACGAGCCAGACGTGATGCCGTTCTCGACGCCGTGGACCGACGCGCCGCCCGAGGAGAGGGCCCGCTCCACCCTCCAATGGCACTGGCGCTCGTTGGGGGAGTGGAAGCCCGAGTCGTGGATGCTCGACCTGGCAACGGTGGTGGCTGGCCAAGTGGTCGGCGTCCAAGGCGTGAAGGGCACCGATTTTGGGGTGACCCGTGTGGTCGAGACCGGCTCGTGGTTGGGGCGGGCTCATCAGGGACTGGGGATCGGGACCCGCATGCGCCGGGCGGTGCTGCACCTGGCGTTCGAGGGGCTCGGCGCGCGCGAGGCTCGCAGCGGAGCGTTCGAGGACAACGTCGCAAGCCTAAGGGTTTCGGAAAAGGTCGGCTACCGACCGGACGGGACCGAGGTTCTCGCCCGCCGCGGTGAGCCTGCGACCATCAGGCGGCTGGTGCTCGGCATCGAGGACTGGACCGCGCGGGCACACGAGAGAGCGGCGATGGAGATCGCCGGCTTGGAGCCGTGCCTGGCGCTGTTCGGCGCGGTCTGAGGGGTGCGCCCCAAGCGGCGCCCACGGCGATAACGTCGCCCTGTGGCCATCGTCAAGGTGCTCGGCCTGGAGACCGAGTACGGCATCATCATCCGTGGGGCCAGTGACCCGAACCCGATCGCCGCGTCGTCGACCCTGATCAACGCCTACGTCTCCGAATGCTCCCGTCGAGTGGAATGGGACTTCGAGGACGAGACGCCTGGCAACGACGCGCGGGGCTTTGCCAGGGAGGGCTCCATGGCGCCCGAGGTCGAGACGCACCTGGTCAACGCAGTGCTGACCAACGGCGCGCGCTATTACGTCGACCACGCGCACCCGGAGTACTCCACTCCCGAGTGCGCCGACGTGATGGACGTGTTGCTCTACGACAAGGCGGGCGAGGCGATCCTCGCCCGCTCGGTGGAGGCAGCCGGGCGGCTGTTGCCGGCGGGGCAGTCCCTGATGGTGCTCAAGAACAACTCCGACGGCAAGGGCAACTCCTACGGCACCCACGAGAACTACTTGATGGACCGCTCCGTGCCCTTCAGCCGCATCGTGGCCCACGTGATGCCGCACTTCGTGACTCGCCAGGTGTTCACCGGCGCCGGCAAGGTGGGCTGCGAGGCCACCAACCCTCCGGAGGAGGTCAGTTTCCAGCTGACCCAGAGGGCGGACTTCTTCGAGGAGGAGGTCGGCCTCGAGACGACGCTGAAGCGGCCCCTGGTCAATACCAGGGACGAGCCGCACTGCGACGCCCAGAAGTACCGCCGGCTCCACGTGATAGTCGGCGATGCCAACATGTCGGAGGTGGCCACCTTTCTCAAGGTGGGCACGACCGCGGTGGTGCTGTCGATGATCGAAGACGATTGGTTCAGCCGCGCTGGTGGCCACGACTTCACCCTGCTCGAGCCGGTCAAGGCCATGCGGCAGGTCTCCTACGACGTGGGGTTGTCGAGGCTTCTGGAGCTGGCGGACGGGCGTCGCCTCAGCGCAATCGACCTTCAGTGGGAGCTGCTCGACCTGGCGCGCAAGTACGGCGACGACCAGGGCCTCGACTCGGTCGGCGGCGCTGAGATCGGAGGCGAGATCATCCGCCGGTGGGAGCAGGTGTTGACCGCGTTGGAGTCCGACCCGATGTCGCTCGCCAACGAGCTCGACTGGGTGGCCAAGTACAGGATGATCGCTGGGTACCGGGATCGCCACGGGTTGGCCTGGAATGACCCTAAGTTGGCGGCCATGGATCTGCAGTATCACGACGTGCGCCCCGAGCGGTCGCTCTACTCGAGGGCTTCGATGGTGCGCCTGGTGGACCCCGCGGACATCGCGCGAGCCATGACCGAGCCCCCCGAGACCACGAGGGCATACTTCCGGGGAAAGTGCCTGCAGCGCTGGGCCTCGTCGGTGGCCGCCGCGAACTGGGACTCGCTGGTGTTCGACTTGGGTGCAGACCCCTTGCGACGGGTACCGATGATGGAGCCGCTCAAGGGGACCAAGGACCACGTCGATCAATTGCTCGACAGCGTGGCCAGCCCCGC
>JBPCRR010000330.1:0-4440 GCA_050996645.1 Acidimicrobiales bacterium
CTGTAGACGGTCCCCCTCGAAAGGCCCGCCTTCTCGCTCACCTCGTGCATGGTGAGGCGCCTAGGGCCGACCCTGCCCATGGCGACCAGCGCAGATTCGAGGATCCGGTCTCGGGTGGCGGGTACTAGTTCGGCCATTGCGGGCCTGACCCTAGCTTCGCCCCTGCCGGCTTGGCTGGGACCACGGATGGAGCGGCCCCGTTCAGCTGCCGAAGACCAGTGGCATCTCGAGGACGCTTCGAAGCATCGGGGTCCAAACAAGATTTGCACCCTCGGCGATCCTGTAGTCGGGGATCCGGCGGTGCCATTCGCGCATCGCCACCCTCAGCTCGAGGCGAGCAAGGTGTGAACCGAGGCAGCGATGGATACCGCCCCCGAAGGCCAGATGACGGTTGACCGGGCGGTCGAAGTGCACCTCGTCGGGCTGGTCCACCGTCGCGGGGTCGGTGTTGGCCGCCCCGACGAGCACGAGCAGCGAGTCGCCCTTGTGGACCGGGCACCCGTTGAGGTCGGTGTCCTCCGTCGCCACCCTGGCCACCCCGGTCACCGGCGACTCCCAACGCAGCAGTTCCTCCACGGCCGCGGGGACGATGCTGGCGTCGTCGACTATCCGGTGGCGATCGTCGGGGTGCGTCGCCAGGTGTGCCCAAAAGCAGCAGAGGCTGTCGGTGACGGTGTCCAGGCCCGCCAGTATGAACAAGTAGCAGATGTGGATGATTTCTTCGCGCGTCAGGCGCAGCCCGTCCACCTCGGCCCTTAAAAGGTCGTACAGCAGACCCTCGACCGGTTGGGCCTCGAGACGATCCAGCCAGGCCTCGAAGTACTCGTAGCACTCCTTGCCGGCCGCCTGGCGAACCTCGGCCTGCTTGACGAAGTTCGCCTCCCCGCCGCCGCGCACTATCCCGTCCTTGATGCGCAAGAAGAAGTCGAGGTCCTCGAGGGGGAGCCCCAGTAGGCGGAGGAACACCGTGCAGGGCAGCGGCACCGCGAACTGCGCCGTGAACTCGCAGCCGCCCGAGTCGATGAAGCCGTCAATCAGCTGGTTGACGAGCGCGGCGACCTCGTCTTCGAGCTTGGCGACCTGGCGCGGGGAGAAGTAGGGATCGAGCAGCACCCGATACTTCTTGTGCTCGGGCGGGTCGATCTGCAGCGGGATCAGCGGCTTGTCGTTGCCAAGGCCGCCGAGGCCCTCGCCGAAGCGGGAGGAGAACAGCAGCGGGTTGCGGAACGTCGCCTCGACGTCTTGGTGTCGGGACACGACCACAGTCGGAGACTTGCCCGGGAGCTGGAACTCATCTCGCAGCGGCGGGCTCTTGCGCAACTCGTTGAAGTACGGCTGCGGCTCCCGCGCGAACTCGGGGTCCATCATCAGCTGGACCGACCAGCCCTCACGGCTGGGGTCGATGTGGTGCGGGTCGGCCGGGTCGGAGTGAGTGTTGGTCGAGCTCATCGGGCCCCCTTGGGCATTAGACACATCGACCATATTTTGTCACGCGCGTACCGCCTTGTCCAGGCACCGAGTTGGGGGCGACACGGGTGATGACCGACATCGGCGCTGGCGCGACGCACCGATCAGCGAACCGCGATCGCTGGGCATACAACGGTACCTCCCAAGTATACAATGAGGTATGGCAGCTTTGAGTCACGTGATGACCGTTTCACGAAATGGTCAGGTATCCATACCGGCCGAGGCACGCTCGCGCTGGAACACCCGGAGAGTGATAGTGGTCGACCTAGGGGACCGGGTTGTTATGCGCCCTGTATCCGATCAGCCAGTCGAGGAGCTCGAAGGCAAATACCGCGGGCGCGGTCCCAGCAGTGACCAGAGCCGCCGCCGAGCTCGCCGAGACGACACGGTACGCGTCCGAAGCCGTTGACCGTCTTGGACGCGTATGCGGTCATCGCCTATCTGCGAGGTGAGCGAGCTGCGCCAGAAGTCAGGACCCTCCTCGACCGGGGGGACGCACTCCTGACCGCGATCGGCGTGGCTGCGGTCCTCGATCATCTGGTGCGCCTCGTCGGCTCCGACGAAGAAGACGCCACCGTCGATGTCGCGCAGCTTGGCCTGCTGGATGGGATAGTCGTTGACTCAGCCGTCGGCGTTTCGGCTGGGCGGCTCCGAGGCCGTCGTTACCATCGAACTCGCTGCGCGGTGAGCATGGCGGACTGCGTCGCCGCTCAAGTCGCCCAGGTCCGAGCAGAGCCCTTGGCCTCCTCTGATCCCCATCTCCTCGACCTTTGTCACGCCGAAGGCATCCCGGTCGTGGTGCTGTCGGGGTCCGACGGATCACGATGGGTGCCCAGCTGACGCACTACGGCCACAAACGGCGCTCAGAGCACCGCACCGGCGACCTTCAGCTCCAAGATGGCGTCCATGTCCATCCCGAGCGATTGCAAGACCTCGTCGGTGTGCTCGCCGTGCTCGGGCGCCCTCACCAGCTCGGCGGGCTCCTCGTCGAACTGCAGGGGTGACGGCACCATCCGGAACGAGGTGCCAGAGGCGGCCACGACGTCGCTGAGGTAGTGGTTGGCCAGCACCTGTGGGTCCGCGAGCACTTCGCTGGCGGTCTGCACCGGGGCCCAGACGCCGTCGACTTCGAGGAGGGCCGACTTCCACTCGGCGAAGGTGCGACTGGCGAATATCTCGTCGAGGATCGCCACGCACGCCTCGCTGTTCTTCGCCCGCGCCGACGAGTCAACGAAGCGGGGGTCCTCGGCCAGCTCGGGACGCCCGACCTTGGTCACCAGGTCGGCCCAGTAGCGGTCCGACTCGAGCATGATGAGCGACAGGTACCTGTTGTCCTTGGTGCGGTAGGAGATGACCAGCGGGTTGGGGACCTTGGAACGGTCGCCGCGCGGTATGCGCTCGAAGCCGAACAGGCCCGCCATCATCACGGTGGCGCCGGTCGCCCAGATCCCGGTGGCGAGAAGCGAGCTGTCCACCACCAGCGCCTCGCCGGTCCGCTCGCGATGGAACAGAGCAGCCGAGATGCCCCCGGCGATGGTGAGCCCGCCGATCACGTCGCCGTAGCCGGGACCGGGCTGCATCAGGGGATAGTCCGCCGGGTCGCTGATGATGTCGGCTGACCCGCCGCGGCCCCAGAAGGAGCAGCCGTCGTAGCCGCCGCGCTCGGCCTCGGGGCCCCTCTGGCCGTGGGCAGAGCCGCGCACGTAGATCAGCGACGGGTTGACCGCCCGCATGTCGTCCACGTCGATGCGCAGTTGGCGCCGGGCCTGGGGGCGGAAGTTGGTGAGGAACACATCGGCGGTCTTGACCAGCTCGACCAGCACCTCGTAGCCGCGCTCGTGCTTGAGGTCCAGGCCCACGCTTCGCTTTCCCCGGTTGGGCAGTTCGATCATGAAGTTCACGTCGCCGGGGCCCTTGGGCAGCAGCCCCGAGGTGACCAGTCCCCGCTGCGGGTCGCCGGTCTCGGGGTGCTCGATCTTCAACACGTCCGCGCCCCACTCTGCGAGCACGGCACCGGCCATCGGGACGTAGGTCCACGCCGCTACCTCGACGATCCGGACACCTTCCATTATTCGTTTCACGTCTGGCTCCTCGAGTCGTCGCGGATGATGCTGTCCTGGCCGAACGATGCCACGAGCGCGCCGTCGTCGGTGAACACTTGGCCCCTCCCCTGGGCGCGGCCGCGCCCTGCGTAGGTGCTCTCCTGGGCCATCCGCAGCCACGCACCGGTGGGCACCTGCTCGTGGAAGGTCAGGTTGTGGGCGAGCACCCCCGTGCTGAGGCTGCGGTGCGCCATGTCCTGGCCGATGCCGGCGTGGGGCCTCATCGCGGCGCCGATGAGGAACCCGTCGCTGGCGAATGCCAACAACGCCTGGGCGACCGCTGCGGGAGGCAGATCGCCGAGAGCGAGCGCCGGAAGGCGGAGCCAGACGAACAACTCGGGTGGTCCCGTCGGGGCCTGGGGGTCCCAGGTGTCCACCCCCCCGACCACCCGCACCTCGGTGCCGGCGGGGACCAGCCCAGCGAAGGTGGCCGGGACAGCCTCGTCTGGTCCATCGATTGAGGGTGGCGCGGCCGTGTGGCGGATCACGTCGGGGTGGTCGCTCTGGCGCAGCACAAGCGCGCGAGCACAGCAGCGGTCGCCTTGGCGCACCGTCAAGGTTTGGGCGGCGACGGTCCGGCCGGCGTGCAAAGCCTCGACGTCGATCTCGAGGGGCCGGGCCGACGGTGCGGCCCGGACGAAGACGGTCTGTATCGAGGCAACCGCCTTGCCGTCGCCAGATCCGGGATGGCCAGATCCGGGATGCTCAGATCCGGGATGCTCAGATCCGGGATGCTCAGGGGACCCGCCCGCGGCAAGGGTGGAGGCGAGGAGCATCTGGGCGAGCATCCTGCCGCCGAAAACCGTGCCCGTCGCGCTGGGATCCGCGACGTCCGCACTACGGAAGCTGGCGAGCCCGGTCGGCTCCAGGC
>JBPCRR010000340.1:0-2967 GCA_050996645.1 Acidimicrobiales bacterium
ACGTCCACCGCTTCAGCGGCGTGCTCGGCGAGCACCATCGCCATGACCGCGACGTGCCACTGGTGCTCGGCGTCGTTTTCCCGACGTGAGCTGTCGCTTATGAAGTTGCCCCGCAGGATCTGCTTCACGCGGTCGATCTCGAGGCAGAACCGCAGCTGCTCGGCGAGACGCGAAACGATCTCCACGCCGGCCAGCGGGTCGCGCAGCGGAGGGCGGGTTGCCTCTGGGGTCGGCATTGTCGGCCAGTCTCCCCCAAGCGATCCCCTTGCGCCAAGGTCTCACCGGCGAGTTATCCTGGCTTGACTGGAGTGGGAACCCGCCACCTACTCCAGAGAGAGCGGCCTCGAGATCCGCCGCTCGGGCCGCTCCGCTGATGGCGCCCCTCGGGGCGCCATCGGTGTATCCCAGGCCCGGGTGCTCAGGTCGCGACGCCCACGACCGCGTCGAGCTTGGCCTCCGTGACGGCGCCGAAGAGCCGCGCGGCGAGCGTGCCGTCGGGCCGGATCACGAAGGACTGGGGCAGGCCGCTTACCTGGTAGCGAGAAGCGACGTCGCCGTGGGCGTCGCCCAGGATCGGCCAGGTCACGCTGTGGCTGGCGGCAAAGCTCCGGGCGCTCGACGCGGAGTCGAGGTAGAGCACTCCCACGACCCGGGCGTCGCCGCTGGCTCGGTGGGCAGCCTCGAAGGCCGCCAGCTCGGGGGTCTCCTTCTGACAAGGCACGCACCAGGTGGCAAAGAAGTTGAGCACGGTCCAGTGCCGCGCCTGCGTCTCGGGCGGCCCCGCAACCCCGGCGACGGTAGGAGCCGACCACGAAGGGGCGGGTCGGCCGACCTTGGCCACCGCGGGCGAATGGCCTCCCGAGCCCACAGCCACGACCGCGCCCAGGCCACCCGCCAGGGCAAGTGCCACCACGATGGCGACCACGGGTGCGCCCGGCCTGAGGGGCCGTAGGCGGCGGCTCGGTTGCTGGTCGGGGGTCACCGTCGACCTTCAACCGTACCGGCCCCGCGCCACGTCGAGGCGCCAGGACAAGTAGGGTTTCGGTTGGTCACTCGCTTCCGCCCACCCGTCTGGCCCATGCGGTCCCATAAGTGACGACTGGAGTCGCCCGTCACTCGGGCCCAAGCGTAGGAGCTTCCGTGCAAACCCTGGACCGGCCCGTCACCCTGGCCGACGCCGACCGCGCCAGCGCGACGGAGTACGCGGCGTTGTCGCGAACCGTGCGCTTGGCCGGTCTGCTCGAGCACCGCCCCGGCTACTACAGCGCCAAGCTGGTCAGCAACGCGGCGCTCCTGGCCACGGGCATCGCGGCGTTCATCTACCTGGGCGACTCATGGTGGCAGCTCCTCGTGGCGGTCTTCCTGGCTTTTGCGTTCGCCCAGATCGGCTTCGTCGGCCACGACGCGGGACACCGTCAGATTGCCAAGAGCCGCCGGGTCAACGACGTGGTGGGGCTGCTATGCGCCAACCTGTTCACCGGGTTCAGTTATGGGTGGTGGCTCAACAAGCACAACCGCCACCACGCCCACACCAACCGGGTGGACAGGGATCCCGACATCGGCGCTGGGGCGCTCGTGTTCACCGCGGACCAGGGCCTCGCCCGGCGCGGGATAGCGAAGGTGCTCAGCCGGCATCAGGCCGCGCTGTTCTTTCCCCTACTTCTGCTCGAGGCACCCAACCTGCACGTGGCCAGCATCAGGGCTTTGATGTCCGAGCGTGGCCGCATGGCCCGCCTCGAGGTGGGCCTGCTCGCCGTGCATGGCCTGATCCTCGCCGGCGGTGCCTTCGCGGTCCTCTCCCCGGTCAAGGCGGTGGTGTTCCTGGCTCTCCAGCAGGCTCTTTTCGGCTTCTACCTCGGCGTCACCTTCGCCACAAACCACACGGGGATGCCCATCCTCGCCGACGGCGCTGAGCTCGGGTTCCTGCGTCGCCAGGTGCTGACCTCCCGCAACATCAGGGGCGGCCGGCGCCTGACCGGGTTCACCTTCGGGGGGCTCGACCTCCAGATCGAGCACCACCTGTTCCCGGCCATGCCCCGCGCCAACCTCCGCCGGGCGCGCCGCCTAATCCGCCCATTCTGCGCGCGGCAGGGCGTGGCGTACACCGAGACCTCGTTGGTGGCCGCCTACCGCGACATCCTCCGGCACCTGCACACCGTCGGCGCGGGCCGGCGCTCCGCCTCCTGTCCTGCGGCGTAGGCGGGCCGGGGCTGGCAAGCTGGTGGCGACCGCAGCGTCGCGTCAATTCTCAGGGAGATATCAGGTCTGCCACAGCAGGTTCTGGGCATGTTCTGAGGTGCGGGCGGTTGAGTGTTGGTGAAAAGGACTCCCGCCGTAGTACGCCTTAGCCAGGAGCGACAGTGACCGAGAATCCCGACAGCCACCCTGAGGCTCCCCATCCCGAAGACGCCACGGGACGGGCCGCCCAGCCCGGCCCCGCCGACGCGGGCAACCCTCCCGCGTGGATACCGCTGTCCCCTGGTGCGGGTGGAGCAACACCCTGGCCTCCGAACGGCCCGCCGACCGCGCCTCTTGGCGCCCAGCCGCCAGGCGCATTCCCGCCCGACTCGTGGGCAGCTCAGCAAGGTTGGCCCCCACCTCCACCGGTGCCGTCCCCCCCGGGGCGCCGGTCGGGGTGGGTGGTCGGCGCCCTCGTCGCTGTGACCGCACTGGTGGCCGCCCTCGGTGGGGGCATCGTGGGCAGCAAGCTCAACCAGACCTCCGCGAGCCATCCGGTATCGCAGGCTCCCTCGGGAGGGTCCGGCGGTGTCGTGGTGCCGTTGGTGCCGGCCAACCCGTTCAATCCCGGTGGGGCCACCTCCTCTGGTCAGTCGGCCAACAACGTGTCGCCCGCGGCCGCTGCAGTGGCCGCCAAGGTCGACCCCGGCGTGGTGGACGTCGAAACCGTCCTCGGATACGAGAGCGGCGCCGGTGCCAGCACCGGCATGATCCTCACCCCAAACAGCG
>JBPCRR010000366.1:0-5863 GCA_050996645.1 Acidimicrobiales bacterium
GGGCCACGCAGGCGCCGCGGGCTCGACCGCCGGCGGCCACGGCGCGACCGCCGCGCCAGCGCCTCCCGCGGCCGCCCACGTTGCCAGCTGCGGCGGCCACCAGGTGCCGGGCGATCCGTACTCGCCTCCGTGCCGCACCTTCTCGGGCAGCAACGGAGGGGCGACCTCCAAGGGGGTCACCGCCACCACCATAAACGTGGCATACCGCAACACCAACGACAAGGGCTTCCAGCAGGAGCTCGCAGCCCTCGGTGGCGCGAACCTCGCCGACAGTCCCGCCGACATCCAGCGCACCATCAGCGCGCTGATCACGTACTTCAACAACCACTACCAGTTCTACGGGCGCAAGCTGGCCCTCAGCTTCTACAACGGCCAGGGGCTGTTGGCCAACGAGCTGCTCAACCAGGGCCAGGCCGCCGCCGAGGCCGACGCCGTCACGGTGGGCCAGCAGATGAAGTCCTTCGCCGATCTCTCGGCGCAGTCCCAGCCCTACGCCGAGGACCTAGCAGCCCAGGGAGTGCTCGCGTTCGGCGATCCCTACATGTCGCAGAACTGGCACAGGCTCCACGCCCCCTACACCTGGTCGATAGCCGTCGACGGCACCACCGTCGCCGACCTCGCGTCGAACTACGCGGTCAAAAAGCTCTGCCCGGCAGGGACCCCGGCGACCTATGCTGGGGGCCAGCTGAAGAACGTGCCACGCAAGTTTGCGGCACTCGCACCGGAGAACAAGGAGTACCAGGACTCTGTCGTCTCGGCGCGCAACGTGTTGTCCTCGCACGGCTGCGACCCGGGGGTCAACCAGACCTACCAGCTCGATCTGGGCACGATCTCCAACCAGGCGTCCAACATCATCGCCAAGTTCAAGAGCTCCGGCGTGACGACGATCCTCTGCGGGTGTGACCCGATCACCCCGGTGTTCCTCTCCGGCGACGCGGCCCAACAGGGCTACTTCCCCGAGTTCATCATCGTCGGGACTGCCTTGACCGATGCTGACCTGGTCGGCCAGCTGTGGAACCAGCAGTTCACGGCCCACGCGTTGGGGATCAGCCCCAATGCACCAACCGTCCCCTCCACCCAGACGCTGGGCTACGCGGCGTACAAGACGGTGCGCAGCGACGAGCCGGCTTTCACCGTCGACCTGATCTTCCAGCAGATCGAGGAGATGGCGATCGGCATCACGCTGGCCGGGCCGAACCTCACCCCCAACAGCTTCGAGCAGGGAATGTTCTCTTTCCCTCCCCAGGAGGGGCCATACGGGCTTTGGGGCTTCGGGCCCAACGATTTCACCACCACCGATGACGTGCGGGAGATCTGCTGGAGCCCGACGGCCATCTCTGCCTACAACCAAAAGCAGGGGGCATACCTGCCCGGCAAGTACAACAACGCCCGATGGGTCGCTGGCACCATCCCCCCCGGTCCGCCCGGCTGCCCGATCCCGTCGTCGTGACGGCGCTGATGGATCGCTGGAGCGGCCTCGGCTCCAGGGTGAGGGTGGCCCTCGCCATCGCGGCGGTGGTTGGCGTCTACCTCTTGGCGCTGGCGGTCACCGGTTGGTCGCACGGCATCGTCTACCGAAAGGCCCCGCTAGGGGTGGTCACCCTCGGCGTGGTCTTTGGCTCGGTCACCGCCCTCGGTGCCATGGGGCTGATCCTCGTGTACCGCGCCAACCGGTTCATCAACTTCGCTCACGGGGCCCTCGGGAGCATGGTGGGGGTGCTCGGCATCTGCATGGTCAAGGCTCACGGCGTCCCCTATTTCGTGGCGCTTCCCCTGGCGGTGGTCGTCGGGGCGGCTGTGGGCGCGTTCTTGGAGTTCGCAGTGATCCGGCGGTTCAAGAACTCGGCGCGCCTGATCGTCACGGTGGCGAGCATCGGGCTCGCCCAGCTCCTCGGCGGATTCGAGCTGCTCGGGTCCAAGGCGATCAAGTTCACCTCACTTACCGGTTCCTTCGCGCCTCCCATCAATGTGCACTTCAGCCTCGACAACACCCACATCTTCGGCGGCGACGAGGTGCTGATAGTCCTGGTGGTCCCCGGCGTCATCGCCGCCTTGGCCTACTTCCTGCTTCGCACCCACGCCGGCGTGGCGGTTCGAGCCGCAGCCGAGAACAGTGACAGAGCCCTCCTGCTCGGGATCCCCGTCCGACGACTCTCCACGATGGTGTGGTTGTTCGCCGGGGCTCTGACCACCTTGACGTTCATGCTGCAGGCTCCATTCGAAGGCATCAAGCCGGGCCTGGCTTCCAACGGCCCCTCGGTGCTGCTGCCGGCACTGGCGGTCGCGGTGATCGCGAGGATGGAGTCCCTGCCGGTGGCCTTCGGCGCCGGCATCGGCCTTGGCATCACCGAGCAGCTCGTGTACTGGAACACCCCGAAGAAGTCCACCATCTACCTCGTGTACCTGATCGTCATCATCGCGGCGCTGCTGCTCCAGCGCGGCAAGCTGTCTCGGGCAGAGGAGGGGGCGTCGTCGTCCTGGTCGGCAGCGGCGATCCTCAAACCGATACCGGAGGAGCTACGCAAGCTTCCCGAGGTGCTGTGGCTGCGGCGGGGACTCCTCCTGGCCATTGCCGTGGCGGCCGTCGTCGTCCCCCACGGCTGGTCGGTGAGCCACCAGCTGCTGGCAGGCTTCGCGTTGGTCTGGGGGCTCATCGGGATCTCACTGGTGATCCTCACCGGTTGGGGGGGCCACATCAGCCTCGGCCAGTTCGGCATAGCCGGCGTCTCCGGCATGGTGGCGGGCAACCTCATATCGCATTGGAACGTCGACTTCTTCTTCGTGATCCTTGCCGCCGGAGCAGCTGGGGCGGTGGTGGCGCTGCTCATTGGCCTGCCCGCCCTGCGTATAAGGGGACCCTTCCTGGCGGTCACCACCCTTGCGGTGGCCTTGGCGCTCGACCAGTACTTCCTCAACCAGAACAACTTCAAGCAATTCATCCCTTCCGACCGCATCGGTCGTCCGCTGTTGCTGCGACGCTTCGACCTGAACAACTTCTACGAGATGTACCTGTGCTGCCTGGTGTTCGTCGTCTTGGCGATCCTGGTCACGCAAGGTTTGAGAAAGAGCCGTTCTGGCAGGGTGCTGATCGGGACCCGGGACAACCAACGCGCCGCCGACGCCGCTGGGGTCCCGACCACCTCGACCAAGCTCGGCGGCTTCCTCCTGGCCGGGATCATCGCGGGGATCGCCGGCGCCCTCGATATCCTGTTGCTCCAGGCGCTCAACCCCGGCAACTTCCCGGCCATCGACAGCATCACCGCGTTCAGCTACACGGTGATAGGAGGCCTGGGCTCGGTGACGGGCGCTTTGGTGGGGGTGCTGTCGTTCAAGTTCTTGGAGACTCAGACCTGGCTCGGGAGCGCACGCCTGGCCATCAACGGGGCCATGCTGCTAATAGTGCTGTACTTCCTACCCGGTGGCATCGGCCAGCTTCTGTTCCGCCTTCGCGACAGCTACCTGCGATTGATTGCCGACCGCCGGGGCATCCTGGTGCCGAGCCTGGTAGCCGACAAGCGCGAGGAGGACGAGGAGGACGTTGCGCCCGACGAGACGGGACTGCTGACAGCCGCGCTGGCCGAGCCAGCCCCCGGTGACGAGCGCGAGCCCGTGGGCGCGGGGGCCGAGCGCTGATGGCCGAAGAACCGACCCCGAGGCGCGCGGCGCGCCGTCGAACCACCGACGGATCAGACCCCGAGCCTGCCCCAACCCGGCGCGTGCGGCGCGAGCCGGGCGCCCTTAGCAGCAAGGCCACCGATCCTGGCCGCTCGGGCACTGCTCGAACCGGCACTGCTCGAACCGGCACTGCTCGAGCCGGCACTGGGCGTGCCAGCAGTGGCGGCTCCAACGCTGGACGCTCCGGAACCCGCTCCCGCTCCTCCAACGGTGCCTCCGCGGCATCCCGCAGACGGCGCGACCCGCTGGTGGGGGTGGCGGCGGAGGTGACGGCTGCGCCGGAGGAGGAGCCGGCGGTCGCCGAGCCCGCGATCGGCAACGGCGCCTCAGGACCAGAAGCGGGTGCCAGGCGCAGGCGTTTTTCACTACGGCGCAACAGGTCTAGTTCCGCCCAACCCCCGGTGGTCACCGAAGACCCCTGGGCGATCCCTACGGTGGGTGACGGCGCGGCGGATGGCGTTTACGACGACGAAGCCACATCGGAGCTGCCGGTGCTCAGCGACGCCCGCACCGAGCAGGTCGCGTGGGCGGGGGAGTCGGCGCCTTCCGGGGCGCCGCTACTGGCCTGCGAGGGGATCGATATGGCCTATGGGCCGGTTCAGATCCTCTTCGGGGTGGACTTCAACGTGGCCGCCGGCGAGATCGTGGCTCTGCTCGGCACCAACGGCGCTGGTAAGTCCACGCTGCTCAAGGGGATCTGCGGGCTGGTGCGGCCGAAGCGAGGAACGGTGATCTTCAAGGGCGAAGATGTCACCGCGCTGCCTGCCGACGTGACTACCCGACGGGGCATCTCGCTCATGCCGGGCGGCAAGGGGGTATTCCCGACCCTCAGCGTGGCGGAGAACCTGCGCATGGCTGCGTGGCTCATCCGCAACGACACCGCGCGGGTGGACGCAGCCCGGGAAGAGGTCTTCGAGCTCTTCCCCGTGCTGAAGCAACGCCGGGGACAGATGGCGGGCAACCTCTCGGGGGGAGAGCAGCAGATGCTCGCCCTGGGAGGGGCGCTGATGACCAAGCCGGAGCTGCTGATGATCGACGAGCTCTCGCTCGGGTTGGCGCCGACGATTGTCGCCCAGCTGCTCGAGGTAGTCCAGGAGGTCCACCGCCGGGGCTCGACGATCGTCATAGTGGAGCAGTCGATCAACGTCGCGCTCAACCTCGCCGAGAGAGCGGTGTTCATGGAGAAGGGCGAGGTCCGATTCGAAGGACCTGCCGCCGAGCTGCTGGAGCGGCCGGACATCCTGCGGGCGGTGTTCATCGCCGGCGCCTCCGGCAAGGACGCGGTGGACGCGGTGGGCGAGGCCCCGACCGCTCGCCGCTCCGCGCCCGACGTGGCCGTCCACGAGCAGCCTGCGCCGGCAACGCCCCCCCAACACGACGGCAAGCCCGTGCTCGAGTGCATCGGGATCGTCAAGCGCTTCGGTGGCATCACCGCCGTGGACCACGTGGATCTCGAGGTGCGAAAGGGCGAGATCCTCGGCCTGATTGGCCACAACGGAGCGGGCAAGACCACACTCATGGACTGCATCTCGGGGTTCCTGAGCCTCGACGAGGGCAGGATCAAGCTGCGGGGCGTGGACATCACCGACTGGGCGCCCCACGAGCGGGCCAAGGGGGCAATGGGCCGCTCGTTCCAAGATGCCCTCCTTTTCCCAACCTTGACCGTCGCGGAGACCATCGCGGTGGCACGAGAGCGACATCTCGCTTCCCGGGACATGCTGGCGGCAGCGCTTCAGCTGCCGGCGTCCTACGAGTCCGAGCTGGCCGTCTCCGAGGTTGTCGACAACCTGATCGAGCTCATGAACCTCGGGGCGTTTCGCCAAAAGCTCACCGGCGAGCTGTCCACGGGCAGCCGCCGGATCGTCGACCTGGCCTGCATCCTCGCCCAGGAGCCGCGCTTTTTGATGCTCGACGAGCCCTCCGGCGGCGTCGCCCAGAAGGAGACCGAAGCCCTTGGGCCGCTGCTCAAGAGGGTGAGGGAGCGCACCGGCTGTGCGGTGCTGGTGATCGAGCATGACATGCCCCTGCTCAACGCGATCTGTGACCGTATGGTGGCCCTCGAGCTCGGAGCGGTGATCGCCGAGGGGACCCCGTCAGAGGTCCTCGCCCACCCCGCGGTCATCGCGTCCTACCTCGGCACCGACGAGGCCGCCATCAATCGCTCGGGAGCGTTGGCGCACTCCTGAGC
>JBPCRR010000087.1:0-9918 GCA_050996645.1 Acidimicrobiales bacterium
CCGGTGACCGCCGGCGCGGTCATAGGCGTCGACGTCGGAGGCACCAAGCTGCTAGCCGTCCGGGTGGGCCCCGACGGCCGACCCGAAGCGGAGCTGCGCCTCCCGAGCCCGAGGGACGCCGCGCAGCTCCTGGCTCGGGTGGAGCAACTCGTGTCGAGCCTCGCCGGCGAGGGCGCTGGCCCCGCCGCGGTGGGCGTCGGCGTGCCAGGGTTGGTGGACTCCGCCGGGGACCTGCGTTTTGCGCCTCACCTCCCCGGAGCGGTCGGGACCCGTCTCGGCGGAGAGGTCCACGCCCGCTTCCCGACCGCCGCGCTCTGGGTGGGCAACGACGCTACCGCCGCGGTCTGGGGTGAGCACGCCCTCGGGGCGGCCGTCGGGCTCGACGAGGTGGTCATGGCGACCCTCGGGACCGGGATCGGCGGAGGGATCCTCAACCGGGGGCACGTCGGCGAGGGCGCCCACCGCTTCGCCGGCGAGTTCGGCCACATGGTTGTCGATCCCCACGGCCCGTTGTGTCCTTGTGGCAAGCGAGGCTGCTGGGAGCGTTTCGCATCCGGCAGCGGGCTCGGCCTGCTCGGGCGCGAGGCGGCTGTGGCCGGCCAGGCGCATCGGGTGGTGGAGCTGGCCGGCGGCGACCCCGAGGCGGTGCGCGGGGAGCACGTCACCGTCGCCGCTGCGGAGGGCGACAGCGCAGCTGTCGGGATCATGAGCCGGCTGGCCTGGTGGGTGGCGCTCGGGCTGGCCAACCTGACCAACATCTTTGACCCCTCGCTTCTCCTCCTCGGTGGCGGCCTGGTAGAAGCGGGGGAGGTGCTGCTAGGCCCGACTCGGGCGGCGTTCACCGACTTGGTCCAGCACGGCGAGGCACGCGACGGGCCGCCCATCCGAGCCGCTGTGCTGGGCGCACGCGCCGGTGCGATCGGCGCCGCGCTGCTCGCGTCGGGCGCCTAGACGGCGCCCACAGGACTTCCGGCTCGCCCCTCTTCGCTCGGGCGCTCGGCCGCGTATATCGAAGGGGAGCTGCGGGGAGGGTCCGCTAGCCTGGGCCGGTGGAGTTCCGACGCATCAACGGCCTGCCGCCGTACGTGTTCGCGATCATCAATCAGCTCCGCGACGAGGCTCGCCACGCCGGTCGGGACGTGATCGACCTTGGCTTCGGCAACCCCGACATACCCAGCCCCGAAGTGGCGGTGGACAAGCTCGCCGAGGCTGCGAGGAACCCGCGCAACCACCGCTACTCGTCGTCGAAGGGGATACCCAAGCTCAGGCTGGCCATAGCCAAGCTGTACAAGCGGCGCTTCGGGGTGGAGCTCGACCACGACACTGAGGTGGTGACAACGATCGGCGCCAAAGAGGGGCTCTCGCACCTGATGTGGACCCTGGTCGGGCCGGGGGACACGGCGCTGGTGCCGACACCGTCGTACCCGATCCACATCTACGCCCCGCTCTTCGCCGGCGCCGACGTCCAGGCGGTGCGCCTCGGCCCCGACCAGGACTTCTTCGCCAACCTGATGGAGAGCTGGGAGTCGACCTGGCCCCGACCCCGAGTGATCGTGTTCAGCTTCCCGCACAACCCGACGACAGAGTGCGTGGACCTTCCGTGGATGAAGCGGCTGGTGGACTTCGCCCGGGAGCACAACGTGCTCCTCGTGCACGACTTCGCCTATTCCGATACGGCGTTCGACGGCTTCCGCCCACCCTCCATCCTCGAAGTGGAGGGCGCCAAGGAGGTGGCGGTTGAGCTCTATACGATGACGAAGAGCTTCTCGATGGCTGGATGGCGGGTGGCCTTCTTGGTGGGCAACCCCGAGATTGTGGCCGCCTTGACCAAGCTGAAGAGCTATCTCGACTACGGGACCTTTCAGCCGATCCAGATCGCGGCGATCGTCGCCATGAACGAGGCTCCCGACTACCCCCAGGTCGTCAACGAGATCTACCGCTCTCGGCGCGACACCCTCTGCGACGGGCTCAACCGGATCGGCTGGAAGGTGGAGCGCCCGAAGGGGACCATGTTCGTTTGGGCGCCGATCCCGGAGCCCTACAAGGAGATGGGGTCTCTCGAGTTCGCCAAGCACCTGGTGGTCGAAGCCGAGGTGGCGACGTCGCCGGGGGTGGGTTTCGGCAAGGGCGGCGAAGGCTTCGTCCGCTTCGCTCTCATCGAGAACGACCAGCGGGTTCAGCAAGGGGTCCGCAACCTACGCCGCGCCCTGACGAAACTAGGTTGAAAGCCCCGAAACGGACAGGGCCTCGACCGGCGCGTTACGTTCGTGGGATGACGTATTGGGCGCTGAAGGTCGTGCTGACCCCCGTGCTCCGGCTGCTGTTCCGGGTGAAGGTCCGCGGCCTGGACAACGTCCCCAAGGCCGGCCCGGTGATCGTGGCGGCCAATCACCAGTCGTTCATCGACTCGGTGTTCCTGCCGTTGGTGCTACGCCGGAGGGTGACCTTCATCGCAAAATCGGAGTACTTCGAGAGCTGGAAGACCGCGTGGTTCTTCCGTGCGGTGGGCATGATCCCGATGAAGCGCGAAGGGGGCAACGCCTCACAGCGGGCGCTCGAAGCCTCCCGCGAGGTGCTCGCGCAGGGCGGGGTCCTCGGCATCTACCCCGATGGCACCCGGTCGCCGGACGGCCGGCTGTATCGGGGCCACACCGGGGTTGCTCGCCTGGCGCTTGACACGGGAGCGGTGGTCGTGCCTGCGGCGATCGAGGGCACCAGCGAGATCCAGCCGATCGGCGCCGTGCTGCCCCGGCCGTTTCGCCGTGTGAAGATGACGTTCGGACCGCCGTTGCGCTGGGCGGGCCGGGGACCGGACGCACCCGAAGGTGGCCTTCCCAGGCAGTTGACCGACGAGCTGATGGCGGCGATCGCGGAGCTGAGCGGCCAGGAGCACGTGTCGGACTACGCCAAGCGCAACCCAAAAGCGCGCGCCGGTGTCGACGAGCTCTGAGGCCTCTCAGCAAACCCGGCGGTGCCGAGGTGGAAATCTGCTGTTCACACCCAAGGGTTAGGCTCCGGCATGGCCACCTTCCTGGTCCGGGTCTGGGTGTCCGACCGGCCGGGAGCCCTCGGGGAGGTGGCCAGCCGGATCGGCTCGGTGAAGGGCGATCTCATAGGCATCGACATCCTCGAGCGCGGCGGGGGCCGGGCGATCGACGAGCTGGTGGTGGAGCTGCCCGATGCTGCCTTGGCGCCGTTGCTCGTGAGCGAGGTTGGCAGCCTCGATGGCGTCGACGTCGAGGACCTTCGCCCCCTCGAAGCGGGTCCGGTGGACCAGCGGCTGGACGCGCTCGAGACCGCGGCCGCTCTGGTGCGCGAGGCGTCTGTCCCTGCTCTTCTCGAATCGCTGGTTCGTAGCAGCGTTGAGGGCTTTGTGGCCGACTGGGTGGCAGTGCTCGATGGGGCGTCAGTGCTCGATGGGGCGGCGGGCCTGGCGGCGTCGGTTGGCCCGGTGCCGCCCGGCGCCTGGCTCGAAGCTTTCGTGGCGGGCAGCCGGCAGGCGGCGAGCCACGTCGGACCCGAGGACGTGGCGTGGGCGGACATGGCCGGTTCGTCGATGGTCGTGGTGCTCGGTCGCCAGGGCAGGCCTTGGCGCGAGCGCGAGCGTCGTCAGTTGACGGCGTTGGCGGGGATCGTCGACCACCGCCTTACGGAGCTGCGGACGGGTTCTCGCGGACGCTGAAGCCGCCGGGGTGCGTCTCGGATCCCCAGGCCCTGGCGCGCTCGACCGCACGCCGCCAGCCCTCGTACGCGCTGTCGAGGGAGAGACGTTGCTCTGCGTCCCCAACGGCGGCGCGGTCCGCCCGCCAGAGGCCGGCGAGCTCGTCGAGGCTCCCCCAGACCCCTTCGGCAAGGCCGGCCAGCAGCGCCGCCCCCAACGCGGTGGTCTCGTGGATGGCGGCGCGGATGACCGGAGCGCCGAGGTGGGCGGCTTGGAGGTCCAGCAACAGGTCCATCCGAGACGCCCCGCCGTCGACGCGCACCTCCGAGACCGCGTGGCCAGACGCAGCCGCCATCACCTCGACCACGTCGCGGGTCTGGTAGCACATCGCCTCGACGACCGCCCGGGCCAGCTGGGCCCTGCCCACTCCCCGCGTGAGGCCCACCATCGTCCCTCGCGCGTGGGGGTCCCACCAGGGGCTGCCGAGCCCGGTGAACGCCGGCACTAGGTATGCGCCGGCGGTGTCTGGCACCGACTCCGCCAGGGGTCCGATGGCGGAGGCCTCGCCGATCAGCCCCAACCCGTCGCGCAGCCACTGGACGGCCGCGCCCGTGACGAAGATGGCGCCCTCGAGCGCGTACGCGACCTGGGCGGGATTGCGAAGCGACCACGCCACGGTTGTGAGGAGGCCCTCGACGGGCTCGGGGCAGCGGTCGCCCACGTTCATGAGGACGAAGCTCCCGGTCCCGTAGGTGTTCTTGACCATGCCGGGTACGAAGCAGGCCTGTCCGAACAGGGCGGCCTGCTGGTCGCCCGCCACTCCGCTGACCGGGATCCCCGCCGCGAGACCCGGTATCGCCCCGCCGGCGGTGGTGCCAAGGCGCCCGCTCGAGGGCCCGACTTCGGGGAGGATGCTTGGCGGCACCCCGAACAGCTCGCAGAGCTGGGGATCCCAGGCAAGTGCTCTTATGTCGAACAGGAGAGTTCGGCTCGCGTTGGTCACGTCAGTGCGGTGCTCGGCGCCGCCGGTGAGCCGCCACAGGATCCAGCTGTCGACCGTCCCGAATGCCAAGTCGGGTCCGGGCTCCACGACCCCCTCGTCGAAGAGCCAACGAAGCTTCGTCGCCGAGAAGTATGGGTCGAGCACCAGCCCGGTCCTCTCGCGCACGAGCGGGAGGCATCCGTCGTCGTGGAGGCGCCGACAGAGGTCCGCACTGCGGCGGTCCTGCCACACCACGGCTCGGTGAAGCGCCACGTCGCGTCGGCGGTCCCATACCACCGCGGTCTCGCGCTGATTGGTGACGCCGACTGCCGCCACTGGTTCGCCGAGCTCGGCCAGCAGCTCCGAGACCGTAGCCGAAACGGCGTTCCAGATGTCCTCCGGATCGTGCTCCACCCACCCGGGGCGGGGGAAGTGCTGGGGGAACTCCCGGTACCTCGACCCCTTCGGCCTGGCTTGCTCATCGAAGGCGATGGCTCGCACGCCGGTCGTGCCGGCGTCGATGGCGAGGACCACGCCCATCGACAAACCCTAGCTCCGCGCCCGCCTGGGGCCCGTGGGCCGGGCCGCGCGGAAACGGGTGGCTTTCCAGACCATTTCCACAGGGTTCAGGGTCTATCGGTCCACAGGCGGTCGGTCGTAGCCTCGATCCGGCATCGCCCGGCGGGGTTTGCGCGCTCACTGGTGCAAACCTTCGCGAACGGCCCCTGACCAGCATCTTCGTGACAGCCATAAGGTTGACAAGGACTTAACTACCGTAGTGTAATTTAGCCGGTATATTGTGTGCTGGGGCCTGGTATGGGTTTCCGTACCACAACCAGTTGTGGTGCCGTCCAGTTGCGGCGCCGGTAAGAGCAGCGCAGGGGAGGGGGGTCCCGGGGGTTCCCGGGAGTGTCGCCTCGGCCAATCGACTCGCACATCCAAGCCGCTACATCCAAGCTACGTCCCACCCAGGAGGCTCGAAGGCATGGCAATCGCTCCCGAACGCATGGGGATAGGCATCCACCGTCGGTTCACCACCGCGGGCGTTCACCCCTATGACACGGTCACCTGGGAGCGGCGCGACGCCCGCATCACCAACCACGCCACGGGGGCGGTGGCCTTCGAGCAGCTCGGAGTCGAGGTTCCCTCGACCTGGAGCGTCAACGCCACGAACATCCTGGCCCAGAAGTACTTCAGGGGCACACAGGGCAGCGCCGGGCGCGAGTGGTCGCTCAAGCAGGTGGCGGACCGGGTCGTCGACACGATCACAGCCTGGGGCAGGCGCGACGGCTACTTCGTCGACGACGACGAGGCGGAGGTCTTCAGCGACGAGCTCAAGTACCTGATCATCCACCAGCGGGCCGCCTTCAACTCCCCCGTGTGGTTCAACATCGGGGTGGCCGGCGTGCCCCAGCAGTCGTCCGCGTGTTTCATCCTGTCGGTCGACGACTCCATGGACTCGATCCTCAACTGGTACCGCGAGGAAGGCACGATCTTCAAGGGTGGCTCGGGCGCCGGGGTCAACCTTTCGCGGATCCGATCCTCCAGAGAGGGCCTGCGCGGTGGTGGTACGGCTTCCGGTCCGGTGAGCTTCATGCGCGGCGCCGACGCTTCCGCCGGGACGATAAAGAGCGGGGGAAAGACGAGACGCGCGGCAAAAATGGTGATCCTCGACGTGGACCATCCCGACATCGAGGACTTCATCTGGTGCCAGGCCATCGAGGAACGCAAGGCCCGCGCCTTGCGCGACGCGGGCTTCGACATGGACCTCGCCGGCAAGGACAGCCATTCACTCCAGTACCAGAACGCCAACAACTCTGTTCGGGTGACCGACGAGTTCATGGAGGCCGTCGTCGACAACGGCGAATGGGACCTGAAGGCGATCACCACCGGCGAGACCATCCAGACCGTCAAGGCGCGGGACCTGTTCCGTCAGATCGCCAAGGCGGCATGGGAGTGCGCCGATCCGGGCATGCAGTTCGACACCACCATCAACAGGTGGCACACCGCGCCGATCACCGGCCGGATCAACGGAAGCAACCCTTGCTTCACCGGCGACTCGCTGGTGCACACCGACAAGGGCCTGATCGCGTTCCGGGAGCTGTTCGATCGCGCCAACCGAGGCGAGGCATTCGCGGTGTACACCCATGACGCCACGAGCCCGGACCGGCCGGTTGAGGAGATCCAACTCACCCGCCCCGAGGCGTTCATGATCACCGGGTTCAACGATGTGGTCAAGCTGCGGTTCGACAACGGCATGGAGGTCCGCTGCACCCCGTCCCATCGGCTCTTCACGATCAATCGCGGCTACGTCGAGGCCCAACACCTGACCGAGACGGACAGGGTGAAGGTCTTGGATCTGCCCGCGCCTGCGGTAAGTGCGGACCTGCGCCTGCCGGTGTCCACCGATATTGCGGCGTACCGCCGCAAGGGCGATCATCGGCGTTTGGTCAACTTGCCGGAGAAGTGGAGTCCCGAACTAGGCCACTACCTAGGCTGGCTCGTCGGCGATGGCTCCGTGGCGGCGAACGGCACGATCAGCGCCATCTACGGCACGAACGAGGAGCAGACCACTGTTCTGCCGATGCACCAACGGTTGGTCACCTGGCTCAACGGCGGGGTTACCCCTGCGCCGAGCATCCAGGCCAATGGGACCGTTCAACAGCGGCTCTCGCGCCGGAGCTTGGCGGGCTTCTTCGACGCTCTCGGGCTCAAGGCTCGAAGGGGCCCTCACAAGCGCGTCCCGTGGTCTGTGTTCCAAGCGCCTTCGGACGTGGTGGCTTCGTTCTTGCGGGGCCTGTTCGACGCGGATGGCTGCGCTCGGCACGACGACGCCAAAGGAAGCTACGTCGGTCTCGGGTCGGCGTCGCGATACCTACTTGTGGACGTGCAGCGGCTGCTCGGCACCTTCGGGATCGCCAGTCACATCTACAAGGGCCGCGAGGGTGGGGCCGCTGGGTTTCACTACACAAAGCTCGATGGGTCAGAGGCCACCTACGACAGTGGGCCGGCCTACGACCTCCGCATATCGTCGGCGTCAATCTCCATTTTCGCCAGCTCGATCGGATTCTCGGTCCCCTCCAAGCAGACCGCGCTGGCCGCGATCCTCAGCGGCCGCGCCCGTGGTTTTTACAACGTGGACCGCTCAGCTCGCCTGGTCTCGCGGGTCGAAGACGGCTACGAGCTGACCTACAACCTGAGCGAGCCGCGCAACCACTCATACGTGGTCAACGGCCTCGTGGTACGCAATTGCTCCGAATACATGCATCTGGACGATTCAGCTTGCAACCTGGCGAGCTTGAACCTCCTCACGTTCCTGGCCCCGGACGACTCGTTCGACATCGACGGCTTCCGGGCCGCCACGGAGGTGGTGTTCACCGCACAGGAGATCCTCGTGGGCAACGCCGACTACCCCACAGAGCGCATCGCCGAAACCTCCCGCCGGTTCCGCCAGCTTGGGATCGGATACGCCAACCTCGGTGCGCTGCTCATGGCTCAAGGCGTTCCCTACGACTCGGACGAGGGCCGGGCATGGGCGGCGGCGATCACGGCCCTATTGACAGGGCACTCCTACGCCACGTCGGCTCGAACCGCGGCCAGGATGGGGCCCTTCGCAGGGTTCACCGAGAACCGCGACGCCATGATCAAGGTCCTAAGGATGCATCGCGACGCCGCCGCAGATGTGGACGAGGAGCTGGTAGCGCCGGAGCTGCTATCTGCCGCGCAAGAGTCTTGGGACACCGCAGTGGAGGTCGCCGAGCAGTACGGAGTCCGCAACTCCCAGTCTTCGGTGCTGGCCCCGACTGGGACCATTGCGTTGTTGATGGATTGCGACACCACCGGGATCGAGCCGGATCTCGGGTTGGTCAAGACCAAGAAGCTGGTCGGCGGCGGCACCATGTCCATCGTCAACCAAACCGTGCCGCGTGCGCTGAAGCAGATGGGCTACCCGCCGGGGGAGGTTGACGACATCATCGCCTACATCGACCAGCACAAGTCGATCGTCGGCGCTCCCCACCTTCGCGACGAGCACCTGCCGTCCTTCGCCTGCTCGATGGGAGACAACACAATCCACTACAGCGGCCACATCCGCATGATGGGCGCGGTACAACCATTCCTGAGCGGCGCCATAAGCAAGACCGTCAACGTGCCCGAGGAGGTGACCGTCGAGGACATCGAACAACTCCACATCGACGCCTGGCGCCTTGGGCTCAAGGCGGTGGCGATCTACCGGGACAACTGCAAGGTCGCCCAGCCCTTGGCGACCACGAAGAAGGCAACCTTCGGGGAACCCATGTCGGAGCCGGAGGCTCACGATGCC
This sequence comes from Acidimicrobiales bacterium, assembly GCA_050996645.1. Lineage (GTDB taxonomy): Bacteria > Actinomycetota > Acidimicrobiia > Acidimicrobiales > Palsa-688 > JBPCRR01. The sequence continues at coordinate 8,965 of JBPCRR010000087.1, forward strand.
GAGTTGGCGCTCAAGGTGGCGGCGCTCGAGCAGGCTCTTGAGCGCCAGACCACCGTCGTGGTCAAGCAGCCCATCCGGGAGCGCCTGCCGCGCAAGCGCCAGTCGACCACCTTCGCGTTCCGCGTGGCCGACTGTGAGGGCTACGTGACCGTCGGGGAGTACGACGACGGGCGGCCGGGAGAGGTGTTCATCAAGGTCTCCAAGCAAGGCTCGACCCTGGCAGGGATCATGGACGCCTTCTCGATCTCCATCAGCCTGGGCCTGCAGCACGGCGTGCCTCTGGCCACCTACGTGAAGAAGTACACCAACATGCACTTCGAGCCGCTCGGCATGACCGACGACCCCGAACTTCGCATCGCCCAGTCGCTCATGGACTACATCTTCCGCCGGCTGGCCGTCGACTACCTGCCCTACCACGAGCGGGCGGAGCTCGGGGTGCTGACCTCGGCCGAACGCAGCCAGCCCACGCTGCCCGGCGTGGAGGAGGCGACGACCCCGACCGTCGCCATCGACGCCGGGCCTATCCTGCTGCCGCCCTCCAAGCTGAACGTCCCCGGCTTGGACGCGCCGTACTGCTTCCAGTGCGGGGTGCAGATGCAGCGCGCCGGCAGCTGCCACGCCTGCCCGTCGTGCGGCACCACCAGCGGCTGCTCGTGACCCGAGCCCTCCGTCGGGGACCTACGTCCTCAGTCCGAGCGACGCTACACTGAGGGCATAGTCACGGGAGCCCAACCGGGCTGAGAGGGGGGCGACCAAGCCCCCGACCGTCATCACCTGATCCGGATCATGCCGGCGAAGGGACCTCACACGCACGACATCGGCCGCCTCCACGTCATCACCGACCAGGCATCCACGGCGCTCGCCGCGTTGGAGGCCGGAGCTCCGGTCGGGCAGGTGCGCGACAAGTCGCGCGGAGATCGCGAGGTATACGAGATGGTGGCCAAGGTTCTCGCG
>JBPCRR010000073.1:0-2884 GCA_050996645.1 Acidimicrobiales bacterium
GTCGACGGTCGTCATCGTGATCGTCTCGTGGCGACGGTCGGCGAACTCGACGTTCGGACCCTCGTCGCGAGCGCCCACGGTGACGAAGGCCCGGCCGTGCACCGGCCGGCCGCGCCGGCGGGGCACCGACAGTGTCGCGGTGCCCCTCGTGGCGCCGAGGGCCTCGCGGTGCACGTGGATCCAGGGCGCTCCGGCCGCCACGACACCCAGGGCGAGCCACCGGCGGGCCCCGCTCTGGGGCTCGAAGGCGTGCACGGCGCCTGCGGGTCCGACGAGGTCGGCGAGCACGTGTGTGTAGAGGCCGAACTCGGCGCCCACGTCGAGGCACACGGCCCCGGGGGCGACGACGTCGGCGAGCCCCAGGACCTCCTTCTCCACGAGACCGTTCCTCCGGGCGGCCGCGGCGAGGACGTGGTGCACGAGGCGGGTTCGGCGTCGCCCGGGAGCCGTGGGGCCGCCCGGACGACGAGCGGTACCGGCGGTGGCGTGCGACATGGCGCGGATGGTCGCACAGCATCGTCCGAGCGCCTCCTCGCACGGGCCGAGCAGGCACGATGGCAGGAGGCCGTCCGTCGGGGCTGGCGGGCGCACGGGAGGAGTGCTGTCGTGGACTGGTCGACTCCGGCACCTGCGGGCCTCCGGTCGTGGCCGACGCGGGTCCTGATCGCGTTGCTGGGCGTCTACCGGCGGTACCTCTCCCCGTTCCTGCCGCCGTCCTGCCGCTTCTACCCGACCTGCAGCGCCTACGCGGTGGAAGCCCTCCGCGTGCACGGCGCGATGAGAGGATCGGGGCTGACCTTGCTCAGGCTCGCGAAGTGCGCGCCCTGGCACCCTGGGGGCGTGGACCACGTGCCCCGCCGGACCGGACCGGCCGGAGCCACCACCACCGAGGAGCCGTCGTGCTGAACTTCATCTACTACCCGGTGTCGGCCATCCTGTGGTTCTGGCACGAGGTCTTCGGCGTCGTCCTCGGGCCGGACAACGGGTTCGCGTGGATGCTCTCGGTGATCTTCCTGGTCGCCACGCTCCGGGCGTTGCTGATCAAGCCGTTCATCAGCCAGATGCGCTCGATGCGCAAGATGCAGGAGTTCCAGCCGCAGATCAAGAAGTTGCAGGAGAAGTACAAGGGCGACCGCACGAAGCTCGCCGAGGAGATGCAGAAGCTCCAGAAGGAGCACGGCGTCAACCCGCTCGGCGGGTGCCTCCCACTCTTCGTGCAGCTGCCGGTGTTCATCGGCCTGTTCCACGTGCTGCGCGGCTTCCAGCCGAGCTACCCGTACAACTACGTCTTCGACCGCTCCGGCATCGTCTCCTTCAACAACGCCGATCTCTTCGGCGTCAGGCTCTCGGACGCGATCTCCGGAACCGCCCAGGCGCTCGGCCACTTCTCGCTCAACTTCGGCGACTTCCGCCCCGAGGTCCTCCCGGTCGCCCTGCCCCTGATGATCGCCGCCGCGATCGCCACGCACTTCACCGCCCGGATCTCGCAGGCCCACCAGAGCGCGGCCTCCGCGGCGAACCCGCAGGCCGCGATCCTCGGCAAACTGACGATGTGGCTGTTCCCGATCGGGCTGCTCGTCTTCGGAGCGTTCTTCCCGGTCGCCATCCTCATCTACTTCCTGAGCAACAACACCTGGACGCTGACCCAGCAGTTCCTCGTCTACCGCAAGATCGATCGCGAGGAGCAGGAAATCCGGGACCAGGCCCGGGAGCAGCGCGACATGCTCGCCCCCAAGCCCGGCCAGAAGCCGACCCGGCCCGGGCGCGGAGCCCCCGCGGAGGACCGCGTCGACGCCGCGTCCAGCACCGACCCCTCCGACGCCTCGACGGAGCCCCAGGACGCCCCGCGTCCGGCCTCCGACGACGACGCCGAGCGCCGGCACCCCGGGAAGATCAAGGGTGAGGCGGGAAACAGCCGCGGCTCGGGCCGCCCCGCTCCGGGGAAGACCGGTGCGGTCGCCGCGAACGGCGCGACGAAGAACGGTAAGAACGGTGCGGGTAAGAACGGTGCGGGTAAGAACGGCTCCGGGAAGAACGGCACGGCCGGCGCGAGCGGCAACGGGACCAACGGTTCCGCCCGCACCCCGGGCAAGGTCGGCGGAGCGAAGAGTAGCGAGGGCAAAGCCTCCAATCAGCTCGCTTCGTCGGGTCGTCCCGGCAAGCGGTCGAAGAAGCGCCGCTGAGCCGCTGCCCGAGCGCCGGTGCCCGAGAGCCGGTGCCCGAGAGCCACTGCCCGAGAACCACGTCCGTGGCGGGCACGTCCGGCGGACCGGGGCCCGGCCCACAGTCCCGTCGCAGCGCATCCTTCCGGGATGACGTGCGGCATCGTCGAGAGGGCCGTGCTGCGGCCCGGGGAGGAGTTGGCGTGTCCGAGACGCTGGAGTCCGACGAGCGTGCCACCGAGGCCACGGGGCCGGAGGCCTCTGCCACCACGACCGGGGAGGCCGACGAGGCCGAGGGATCCGCCCAGGCCGGAGAGTCCGCCGAGGCCGGGGAGGACGGACCCAGCCACCAGGAGGTCCTGGTACGTGAGGGGGACATCGCCGGTGACTACCTGGAGCGCCTCCTCGACATCCTCGATTTCGACGGTGACATCGACCTGGACGTCGAGGCGGGCCGGGCCGTGGTGAGCATCGACGGGGGCAAGGACCTCGAGAAGCTCGTGGGGTCGCGGGGGGACGTCCTCGAGTCTCTGCAGGAGCTCACGCGCCTCGCCGTCCAACAGTCCACGGGCACCCGCAACCGGCTGATGCTCGACATCGCCGGATGGCGCTCGCACCGGCGGTCCGAGCTCTCCGAGCTGGGCCGCCAGGCGGCTCGGGACGTCGTGAACAGCGGCCAGCCGGAACGATTGCGTCCCATGACCCCGTTCGAGCGCAAGGTC
>JBPCRR010000136.1:0-11252 GCA_050996645.1 Acidimicrobiales bacterium
GGGCCACCGTCGAAGGCTTGCTATATCCGACCGCGCCTGGGCAACGTTCCTCCTCGGGCTCCAAGAGGCGCTCCCTTCTGCGTCGTGGTGCAGGGCGTCGGTCGTCACCGGACCACTGCGGGCCGTCAAGGACGACGCCGAGATCGAAGCCTTGGCCGCAGCATCCGCAGGGGCCGACCGGGTGGCCGAAGCCCTGGTCAACGGCCAGATCCCCCTGGCCGGACGGACTGAACGGTCCGTCTCCGAGCACATCGGCCGCCTCCTCCTCGACGCCGGCCACCAGAAGGTCAACTTCGCCATAGTGGGCAGCGGGCCCAACTCGGCCAGCCCGCACCACGACGCGGGGGACCGTGTCATCGGCTCCGGCGACTCGGTGGTGTGTGACTTCGGGGGGACCATGAACGGCTACTGCTCCGACATCACCCGTACGGTCTTCATCGGCGGCCCCCCGGCGGAGTTCCGCGAGCTCTACGAGGTGCTCGCCACCGCACAGGCCGAGGCGGTCGCGTCCGCGACCGTGGGCCGCACCTGCGAGGAGCTCGACGCGGTCGCTCGGCGGCGGATCAACGAGGCCGGCTATGGCGACGCGTTCATCCACCGCACCGGCCACGGGATCGGACGGGAGGAGCACGAAGACCCCTACATCGTGGAGGGGAACGGGCAGGCCGTCGCGCCCGGCAACGCGTTTTCGATCGAACCCGGCATATACCTGGAGGGGCGCCACGGTGCGAGGATCGAGGACATCGTCATAGCGGCGCAGGAGGGGCCCATGGTGCTCAACCACGTCAGGCGCGACCTGGCTTGCGTCGAGGCCTGAGCGACAAGCCCGGTCCGCTTGACAGCCGGCGAGCGAGCCTCTACATTCGCCCCGAATGTTGACTAGACCGATCGGCAATTACGGGATAGACGGCGGAGAAACGTGACCCATCCGCTCTACGTGCTCGCATTGGCAGCGCGCGCCTCGGGAGCCCACCACCCGAGCGGGTGGCTGCTCATGGCCGCAGGGCTGTTGGGCGGTTTCGCGGTGGGCATCTCGGGGATGGGCGGAGGAGCCCTGATGACCCCGATGCTTGTGTTGCTGTTCAAGGTCGACGCAAAGGTGGCGATAGCGAGCGATCTCGTCAACTCGCTGGTCATGAAGCCGATCGGTGGCGGGGTGCACGGCCGCCGGGGGACCATCCACTGGGGTCTGGTCGGCCGGCTGGTCGCCGGATCGGTGCCCGCCGCGTTTCTCGGTGCCTTCACGCTCTCGCGCCTTGGCGGCGGTAGGCACGTGCAGTCCGAGGTGAAGGCGGTGCTCGGGTGGGCACTGATCGTCGCTTGCGCCAGCCTCCTGGCGAAGATGGCCCTCGCCGCGAGGTACCCGCGAGCGTCCCGGGGTGGCGCCACCGAGGTCGAGCCCTACGTGGTCAAGACTCTCCCAACGGTGCTGGTCGGCATCGCAGGCGGTTTCGTCGTCGGCCTGACGTCGGTCGGCTCCGGGTCGCTGATGATCGTGCTGCTCATGTTGTTGTACCCGCGCCTGTCGTCGAGGTCTCTGGTGGGCACCGACTTGGTGCAAGCCGTCCCCCTGGTCGCGTCGGCGGCGCTTGGCCAGCTGCTGTTCGGCCACATCGACTTCGGCCTGGCCGGTGCGCTGATCGCGGGGAGCGTCCCGGGCGTCTATATCGGGGCTCGGGTCTCTTCCCGTGCTCCTGACGGCATTGTGCGACCGGTGCTGGTGTTCCTTCTGACTGCGTCCGCGCTGGCGCTGCTGTTCGGCAACAACAACCACGGCCTCGCCTGGGCGCTCGGGGTCGTTGTGATGACGGGCGTGCCCCTCTGGGGCGCGGTCGATGCCGCCTTGCGTCCCGCGTCGGCGTGGGAGGGGGCTGGTCGTCGCCGCAGCACGTGGATCGTGTTGCTCGGGGTTGGCGCTCCGTTTGGGATAGGGCTGCTCGCCGCGGTGGGCTACTTCACCCGGGTCCGTCGGTCTCTCATCGCGGCGGCCGTGGAGCAGCCGGGCCTGCCAGACCTCGCCGAGGGGCGCCAGAACGAGACGTCGGTGGGCGCCGGCGCAAGCCAGCTTCCCTGAGGCGCACGACCAGCTCGCGGCTGTCGACGGCTGTCGCTCCCATCGACAGGGCGCGGCACCGCAGCTCGGTCGGCACGTCGTAGTGGTCGCCCTGAAAGGCGCGCGGCGGGATGCCGAGGCGGTGGGCAAACTCGTGGAGCTCCTCGTAGGAGCTGTCGCTCACCAGGTGCGCCCACCGCCTGCCTCGCCAGGCCCAACGCGCCTCGTCGACCAGGATCACCTCTGCGGGCGCGTCAAGGTCGGCGGACGACGAAGTACTTGGCCTGGGGGTGGTGGCAGATGATCGCCGCGGTGGTCTGCTCCGGGTGGAACTGCCACGACGTCTCCTCGCTCACCTCGATTCCGATCCGGCTGGCGTCGAGCAGCTCGGCGCACTTGGCGTTGTCCTCGAGGTCGGGGCAGGCCTCGTAGCCCCACGAGTAGCGTCCGCCGCGGTACTGCTGGCGGAACAGCCCGGCGAGGCTCGGCCCGTCCCCGTCGGCGAAGCCCCACTCCTCGCGGACGCGACGGTGCCAGTACTCGGCGAGGGCCTCGGTCATCTCCACGCTGAGACCGTGCAGATGGAGATAGTCCTGGTAGCGGTTCTCGGCGAACAGACGCGCGGTCTCCTCCGATGCCGCTGCACCCATGGTCACGATGTGCATTGCGGCGAAGGCCTCCTCGCCGGACTCCACTGAGCGGAAGAAGTCGGCGATCGAAAGCCAGGGCTCCGCGCCTTGGCGGGGGAACGTGAAGCGGAGCCACTCCGCCGTGCGGCTTTCGTCTTTCCAAACGACCATGTCGTCGCCGTCGCTGTTGACCGCGAAGTACCCGTATGCCACCGCCGGCTGCAGGACCCCGCTGGCGCGAACCCGGGCCAGCTGGTCGCGCAGCACCGCCTGGATCCGGGTCTTGAATTCCGGGTCCTTCTCGTTGATCGACTTGTCCGGTCGGTAGCCCCATTGGTTGCGGAACAGCGCTGTCTGGTTGATGTAGGCGGCGATGTCGTCGAGGAGGATCCCTTTCTCCACCCTTGTGCCCACGAACGGAGGCCTGGGGACCGGGTTGTCGGCGGCCACCGACGGCGCCCGCCGCGGCAGGGTGCCCGCCGCTACCGCTTCGGCCGACGCCGCCGCTGCAGCCGCCGCCGCGCCGGCCCTGGTCGGCACCCCTTCACGGCCGCCGAGCGCGCGCCCGAAGTCGGGATCGTCCTCGCCGGAGCGCTTGAGCTCCATGATCCGGTCCATCGTGTGCAGGCCTTCGAACGCGTCTTTGCCGTAGAACAGGCGGCCCTGGTACTCCCCGCGCAGGTCGCGTTCGACGTAGGTACGCGTCAGGGCGGCCCCGCCGAGGAGGACAGGGAGGTCCGCGGCGCCCCGCTCGTTCATCTCGACGAGGTTCTCGCGCATGATCAAGGTGCTCTTGACCAGCAAGCCCGACATGCCGATGACGTCCGCGCCGACCTCTCGCGCGGCCTCCAGGATGTCGGCCAGGGGAACCTTGATCCCGAGGTTGTGGACCTCGTAGCCGTTGTTGGTGAAGATGATGTCGACGAGGTTCTTGCCGATGTCGTGCACGTCGCCCTTGACGGTCGCCAGCACGATCCTCCCCTTGCCGCCGCCGTCGGTCTTCTCCATGTGAGGCTCCAGGTAGGCGACCGCCGCCTTCATCGTCTCGGCCGACTGCAGCACGAATGGCAGCTGCATCTGGCCGGAGCCGAATAGCTCCCCCACGGTCTTCATGCCGCCGAGGAGCGGCCCGTTGATCACGTCGAGAGCTGCCCAGCCGTCGCCGAGCGCCGCTTCCAGGTCGACTTCGAGCCCGTCGCGGTCACCGTCGATGATGCGTTGCGAGAGGCGGCGCTCGACGCTCCAGCCGCTGCGGTCCTCGGTCACCAGCGCGTCCGCGGATACCCCGTCGAAGAGGTGGAGCAGCTCGCTCAGCGGGTCGTAGCCCCGGGAGGGGTCCCGCCGGTCGTAGATCACGTCCAGGCAGATCTCGAGCACGCGGGGGTCAAGCTTGTTGAGCGGCATGATCCGCGAAGCGTGAACAATCGCCGCGTCGAGCCCTGCCTGCTGGCCCTCGTGGAGGTACACCGAGTTGAGCGCGTGGCGGGCCGCGGGCGCCAGGCCGAAGCTGATGTTCGACAGCCCGAGTATGGTCCGCACGGCTGGAAGTGCCGCCTTGATCGCCTTTATCCCTTCGATCGTGGCGATCCCGTCGCGCCGGCTCTCCTCCATCCCGGTGCCGAGGGTCAGCGCCAGCGGGTCGAACAGCAGGTCCTCGGGCGCCAGCCCGTAGCGGTTGACCGCGAGGTCATAGATCGCCCGTGCCGCCTCGAGCTTTCGCTCCGGTGTCCGAGCCTGGCCCTCGGTATCGATGCAGGTGCAGACCACCGCGGCGCCGTAGTCGCGAGCGAGGGTCAAGAAGCGGTCGAGGCGCGTTCCGGAGGCGTCACCGTCCTCGAGGTTGACCGAGTTGAGGATGGGCTTGCCGGCGATGTGCTGTAGTCCGGCCTCGATCACCTCGGGCTCGGTGGAGTCGAGCATGATCGGAAGGGTGGCCTGGGTGGCGAAGCGGCTGGCGACCTCGGTCATGTCGGCCACCCCGTCCTCGCCGGTGTAGTCGACGCAGACGTCGAGCACGTGGGAGCCTCCCTTGACGGCGTCGCGGGCCACCGCAACGCACGTGTCCCAGTCGTCGGCGAGCATCGCCTCGCGGAACTTCTTGGACCCGTTGGCGTTGGTGCGCTCGCAGATGACGAGGACAGACGGGGTATGGTCGTAGGGCACGTGGCTGTAGATCGAGGCGCAGCCGGGCTCCCAGTCGGGCTGTCGTTGCGCCGGCGCCAGCCCCCGCACCGCCTCGACCACGGCGCTGAGGTGCTCGGGGGTCGTGCCGCAGCATCCGCCGACCACGCTGACGCCGTACTCGCGCACGAACCGGGCGTGGTGTTCGGCGAGTTGCGCAGCGGTGAGGTCGTAGTGCATGCGGCCGTCGACCACCGATGGCAAGCCGGCGTTGGGCTGCACCGAGATCGGCGTCCTGCAGTGTTGGGAAAGGTAACGGAGGTGCTCGCTCATCTCCGCGGGCCCGGTCGCGCAGTTGAGGCCGATCACGTCGGGGCGCAGCGCGTCGAGGGTGGTCAAAGCGGCGCCTATCTCGGTCCCCATGAGCATCCGGCCGGTGGTCTCGATCGTCACCTGGACCTGGATTGGAACCTCCCGATCCGCCTCGGCCATCGCGCGCCGGCAGCCGATGATGGCCGCCTTGGCCTGGAGCAGGTCCTGCACCGTCTCGATCACCAACACATCCACGCCGCCCTCGAGCAGCCCAGCGGCGGCCTCCTGGTAGCCGTCGCGCTGGTCGACGAAGCTGATCTGGCCGAGCGAGGCGATCTTGGTACCCGGGCCGAGCGAGCCGGCGACGAAAGCATGGGCGCCGGCGGCGCCGTTGTGCTCGTCGACTACCCGCCGAGCGATCACGGCCGCCTTGTGGGCCAGTTCGTGGGTTCGCTCGCCGATCCCGTACTCGGCGAGCACCCACGGCAGTGAGCCGAAGCTGTTGGTCTCGACGACGTCGCAGCCGACGTCGAGGAACGACCTGTGCAGGTCGGCGACGATGTCGGGCCTGGTGTCGACGAGGATCTCGTTGCATCCTTCGAACGCCGCTCCGCCGAAGTCGTCCGCGACGAGCTGGCACAGCTGGAGGTTGGTCCCGGTGGCACCGTCGAAAACGACAACCCGCTCGCGGACCGCGTCGAGGTAGGAGCTCACCTTCCACAGGGTACTGGCAGCGGGTTGAGGATCCCTCTCGTTTTGCGCTGGCGGGTACCCGGCCGCCTCGGGCTGGCATCATGTGAGATCGACCTCAAAGACGACTCAATGACACCGCCGTCGGGCCCGGAGCATCTGGTCCGGGCGGTGGTGGCACGTGCCTGGCACAAGGTCTTCGAGGACCGCATCTTGGGACTGGCCGCCGAGGCAGGGTTCTGGGGCTTGCTCTCACTGCCCTCGCTGCTCTTGGTGCTCTTCGGGTCGTTCGGCTACCTCCACGGCGTCCTGGGGCCGTCGGAGATCGCGAAGATCCATGACGACGTCCTTCGTGCGGCGCGCGACGTGCTCACACCCGGCACGGTCGACAGTGATGTGGCTCCCTTGGTCGACCAGATCCTCAAGCGCGGGCACCCGGAGGTGATCTCGGTCGGATTCGTGTTGTCGCTTTGGACCGGCTCGACCGCGATAAACGCCTACCTCAACACGATCACGGTGGCCTACGACATGCGCGGGTTGCGGGGAGCCCTGCGCAGCCGCGCCGTTGGCCTTGGCCTTTACCTGGTTGCGGTCGTGGTCGGGATCGTGATGCTTCCAGTGCTCACCCTCGGCCCGAATCTATTGGTCAGCCTGGCCCCGACCGACCTGTCCGAGGACGTCTCGACACTCGTCCACATCGTGTACTGGCCACTTGCCGCCCTCGGCTCGGTGGCTTTCGTGGCCACGTTGTACACCGCGTGCCTTCCGGTTCGGGTGCGATGGCGACGAGCCTTGCCGGGCGCTGTCGTGGCCATGGGCCTGTGGCTGCTCGGCAGCTACGCGGTGAGGGCCTACCTGACCTCCAGCGTCCGCACTCGGAGCGTGTACGGCTCGCTCGGGGCTCCGATCGCGGCGTTGCTGTTCTTCTACATGACGGCGCTGGCGGTCCTGATCGGCGCCGAGATCAACTCCGCGATCGACTCGATACGACCCGAGGCAAGCACCACCGAGGGCCGGGAGATGTCGCGCCGCAAGCGGCTGGAGAAAGAGCTGGGGCCCTCCGACACCTAGAGGCCCCGGGCATGCACGGGCAGTGGGCCGCCCGGCCGTTACCTTGGCTCGGGTGCTCGCCGCCAAGGACATCTGCTACAGCCGGGGTGGGCAGGTGATCCTCGATCGGATCTCGCTGTCGGTGGGTGCGCGCACCCGCTTGGGGGTCGTGGGCCCCAACGGCATCGGGAAGTCCACGTTGCTGCGGATCCTGGCCGGGCAGCTGACCCCTGAGTCCGGGGTCGTTTCGCGGGCGCCGGCGTCGCTTCAGGTGGGCTATCTCGGCCAGGAGCCAGATGCGCGCCCAGGCGAGAACCTGTTCGACTACCTGGCGCGGCGAACGGGCGTCGCCCAAGCGGAGGCTTCCCTCGACCAGGCCACCTCGGCCATGGCCGAGGTACGACCCGCTGCGATCGAGGCCTACGGCGAGGCGCTGGAGGCCTACCTGGCGCTCGGTGGTGACGACTTCGCCTCCCGGGCGGCCTCCGTGTGCGCGGATCTTGGCTTGCCCGCGGACCGCCTCGGCGTGGACGTTGGTGAGCTGTCGGGCGGGCAGGTGGCGCGCGCCGGACTGGCGGCGGTCGGCTTGGCGCGCTTCGACGTGTTCTTGCTCGACGAGCCGACCAACGACTTGGACTTCGCCGGCTTGGACCAGTTGGAGGGCTTCCTGCAGGCCCTGCCGGGGGCGGTGGTGGTGGTCTCGCACGACAGGGCGTTCCTCGACCGGGCGGTGCAGCGGATCCTAGAGATCACCGAGCAGGACCATCGCGGCGTCGAGTACGCCGGGGCGTGGAGCGAGTATGTGGAGCGCAGGGCCTTGTCACGCAGCCAGAAGAGCGCCGCGTACGAGGAGTGGAGGGCCGAGCGCGCCCGGTTGAACGAGCGCATCCGAACCCAGCGGTCGTGGTCCGAGCAGGGCGTGCGCAAGGCGGCCAGGAAGCCCAAGGACAAGGACGAGGCACAACGGGACTTCCGGGTTAACCGCACCGAGAAGCAGGCGTCCAGGGTTCGCATCTCCGAGAACGCCCTCGCGCGGCTACCGACGTTGGAAAAGCCGTGGGAGGGGTGGCAGCTCCACCTCGACCTCGCCGCGTCCGAGCGCAGCGGGGACGTCGTGGCGCGCCTCGACGAGGCGGTGGTCCACCGGGGCGGTTTCACCCTCGGTCCGGTCAGCCTGGAGGTCGGGTGGGCCGACCGGGTTGCGATCATGGGGCCCAACGGCGGAGGCAAGTCGACGTTGCTCGCCGTCCTGCTAGGGCGTGTTGCACTGGCGGCGGGCACGGCGTGGATGGGCCCGTCGGTCAAGGTCGGGGAGCTGGATCAGCGCCGGGTGCGCCTCGGCGGCACCGCCACCCTGCTCGATCGCTTCGTCGAAGACTGTGGCGTGCTGCCCGAGGAGGCCAGGAATGTGCTCGCCAAGTTCGGGCTGGGGGCTGGCGAGGTCCTCCGATCCGCGGAGCGGCTCTCGCCTGGCGAGCGCACCAGAGCGATCCTGGCTGCCCTCATGGTCAAAGGGACCAACTGCCTGGTGCTCGACGAGCCGACCAATCGCCTCGACCTGCCGGCCATCGAGCAGCTGGAGGAGGCCCTCGACTCCTTTGACGGGACCATGTTGCTCGTCACCCACGACAGGTGGCTGCTCGAGACCGTCCGGGTGACCCGCACCGTGGAGGTGGTCGCCGGCGCGGTGTCGGCCACCTAGTGGGTATACTAGTGGGTATGGCGTACGTGGTCGCCCGGCGCGGCCGGCGCTACGAGATCCGTGAGTCGGTGCACACCCCCAAGGGGCCTCGTGCGCGCAGCCTCGTCAACTTCGGGGTCTTGACCCCGCGGGTGCTACAGGTTGCCGCCAGTCGTGCGACCCGACCATTCGACCCTGATGCGGTCCTGGCCCGGGCGCGCCTCGCCGGGGTCCCCGAAGCGGGCGCTGCAGGAGGCGGGGGCGGCGAGGGGGCCGGGGGATATCAGAGCTTCGTGCAGGCGTCTCGGGCCCTCGGGCGTTCGTGGGATGCCAACAGGCGCGCAGCAGGAGCGCCCGATCCCGGCACCGCGCTCATCGAGTTGCTCGGCTTTTCCGACGTCATAGCCAGGAGCCGGCCGGCACGGACACGCGAACCGCTCCAGTTCCCGGTCCTTGCATGGCTAGTGGCGCACCGGCGGCCAACCGGTGGTTGAAGCGGCCTCGGGTCCTTCCCCCTTGCAGGGACTGACGGAGCGAATAGTGGCGGTTCACGAGATGCTGGACTCGCTGCGGGTGGCCCACCAGTTCGGCGGGGCGATCGCGCTCGCCTGGTACCGCAGCCCGCGGGCCACCACCGATATCGACTTGAACATCACCGTGGCTCCCCCTGATGCCGACCCAGTGTTGGGGGCTCTGGCGCACCTGGGTGTCACGCTCTCGCCATCCGACCGGTTGTTGGTCGCCCGTGACGGCCAGGCACGCCTGGATTGGTCGGGTGCCTACCTGGACGTCTTCTTCGCGACGCTGGAGCTCCATCACGAGATGGAAAGGCGGGCGAAACTGGTCTCGTTCGGTCGAATCGAGATCCCGATCCTCGCGGCCGAGCACTTGGTTGTCTGCAAGGCGATCTTCGACCGCCCAAAGGACTGGGTGGACATCGACGCCATGCTGGCGTGGGGCGCCGACATCGATGCGATGGAAGCGAAGCGGTGGGTCGCCGAGATAGTCGGTCCCGACTCTGAGGCGTATCGCCGCCTCGCAGAGCGGATGGCCTGAGCGCCCGTCCCAACTGGCGTGCCGCAGTAGCGTGGCCCCCCGCATGAAGATCTACACGCGCAAGGGCGACGATGGCACCACCGGGCTTCTCTTCGGAGGCAGGGTCTCCAAGACCTCACCCACGATCGTCGCCAACGGCGCCGTCGACGAGGCTCAAGCGGCGCTTGGAGCCGTACGCGCAGACGTCGAGCGCGGCAGTGAGCTGGACGGGATCCTGGTCGGGGTAGAGCGCGACCTCTACGTGTTGATGGCCGAGCTCGCCACGGCGGAGGACAACCGTTCCAAGCTCGAGGCCGGCGCGACTTTGGTGACCGCTGGGATGGTGGGTCGTCTCGAGGGGCTCATCGATGACCTCACGGGCCGCTTCCCCCCCCTGAAGGATTTCGTCATCCCGGGTCACGACCGGGTCGCAGCGAACCTGGACGTCGCGCGCACCGTCGTGCGAAGGGCCGAGCGCGAGGCGATCTCGGCGGTGCCGGTGGGGTCCGACCTCGTGGCCTACCTCAACCGGTTGTCGGACCTGGTGTGGACGATGGCGCGCTGGCAGGAGCAGGGCGAGTCGCTCCTGTCGCGGCGCGCCGGCGACAACGGCGCCTAGAAGCCCCGTCATTAGGGAAGGGGCGCTGAGGGGCTGGTCCGATCGGCGATGAGCCCGGCTCAGCGCGGGCCCGACGCCAAGGCGACGGCGGCGTCGACGAGGGCGAGGTGGGCACCAGTCGCTGGCAGGTTGCCCATGAGCTCGCGCGAAAGCGGGTCGAACGCCTGGGACAGCACCCCAAGCTCTCCACCGGCTCCGCAGATGGCCTCGAACCTTTCGTGGGCTTGCTCCCACCGCTCCAGGGAGGCCAGCGCCCGCACCGCCCACAGCGAGGCCTCCAGGTCCGGGTTGTCCGCGCCGGGGCGCCCGTCATCAACGTCCCCGCCATAGCGGTAGACGAACGCGCCAACCGACAGGCGCTCGAGGACCCGGTCGACCGTGCGCGCCACGACGGGGTGCCCGGCGGGCCAGGGCCCTTGCCACGCCACTCTGAGCAGGGCGGCGTCGGGGCGTTCGTCGGGCCCCGCCTCGCGTTGCGCCGGGGAGGGTGGTCCACCACGGCGAAGCCCACCGTGTGGTGCAATTGCCTCGCGCTCGAGCCACGACAACACCCGGCCCGCTTCCTGCCACCAAGCGGCGGCAGCCAGGTCGAGTGGGTTGGCGTCCTGGCCAAGGCGGGCCATCCGGTCGAGAGCCGCCCACGCCGACAGGCGCGACGAGACCAGCATCTCGGGCCCTCCCTCCAGGCCCCACACTCCGTGGTCGGGCTCTGCCCAGTGGTCCGAGAGCCAGTCGGTGGCGCCCGCGAGCGCCGGCCAGGCCCCGACGAGGGGGCCGTGGCGGGACCCACTCGCTGCGGCGGAGGCGGAGATGGCGCGGACCACGTCGCCGTAGAGGTCCAGGTCGAAGCGGTCGCCGCCACGGCCCACCACCACTGGTTGGCTGCGGCGCCAGCCGTCCAATTCGAGCTCAGATGCTGGCGTGGGCACGGCGGCACCCTCGACGTCGAGGGCGGAGGGCCCCGGCAGCGCCGAGCCGTCCCCCGCGTCGTGCCCCCAGCTTTCGGCGGTTTCTGCTTCTTCTGCGAAACCCACCGACACCCATGTGCTTGCCGCGCCCGCC